>CAZWDF010000024.1:0-12379 GCA_964632335.1 uncultured Candidatus Saccharibacteria bacterium
CCCCCCGTCTTGCTATACCGCCATACGCCCCCCATCGTCAATTCTCTATTTTGTTTTTAAATTTTCTGGCTAAGTCCACGAATCTAATGTCATATCAGACCTCACCCCACCTCGCTACTCACTATTTCTACAAATAAAAAACTACCCAGCGATGGGCGATTTTTATGTGTCTCGGTCTCTCGATAAAAAATGTTGACTGCGGAGGAGGTGGGACTCGAACCCACAAGGGCGCTTTTTACACGCCCGATCGGTTAGCAACCGATTTCCTTACCAATTCGGAGCACTCCTCCAAATATTCAAATATTTATTTTATTTTTAAAATTTTTTTGGCTAATCCCTCATAAATCCCCGCCATCTCTAATAATATTGACAGATTATAGTAACGAACAGCACATGTTCCTTTATAATTATACCGTTTCATTCTCCCAGTGGGTGGAGTAATAGTAGGTTTATAAAATTGAGTTTTAGGAATTTTTAGAAGCTTACTCCAAAACGCTATCATTTTCTCTTTATCATGAGTTGTGTGTAATTGCAAGTGAACCTTTAATTTATTTTCTTCTGGCTGAAAACCCTTTCGAAAAAGTTCTAAAAAAGTTTGAACTAACAATGCATCACTATTTGAAAATCCAACAAAAGTGGAGGCAGGATATTTACACCCTTCGCACCAATAAAGAAGGCTTGCAAAAATTCTTGCTATTTCTGGGGTAAAATTAAAATTATTTATTGATCTAATTCCTTTCTTTTTTATTTTGGCTCTCCGCCGCTGATAAAAAAGATGGGTAGGATTATCAGAAGGAATATCAATACACCATCGCAAAATTGTATTATCTCCGACACTCAAGCGTTTTCCAATTTTTTCTGCTGACAGTCCTTTTTTCTTTAACTTGCGTGCTTTTTCTACGACATCTCGCGGATAAAATTTCATAAAATTAAATCGATGGTTTATAAACCGTTGACTCTTTTAATCTTAATCCTACTTATGAACAAAGTCAACTTGAATCAAGGGTTATTTTTTGCTATTCTTAAATAGTATCTGCGCCCGTAGCTCAATGGATCGAGCATCTGGCTGCGGACCAGAAGGTTGCACGTTCGAGTCGTGCCGGGCGCACATGACCCTCTCTACTCTCATTTCGGAAATTCCTCGGGTTGGTCCCCAATATCAAACGAGATTAAAAAAATTGGGGATTAAGACCGTCGGCGATCTCTTGTTCCATTTTCCCCACCGCTATGAGGATTTTTCCGATATAATTCCGATTTCAGAAGTTGAAGAAGGAAAAACCGTCTGCATCCAAGGAAAAATTACCGATATTAAAAATATCCGGATTTTCAAAAGAAGAATGGTAATCACCGAGGCGCTGGTCAATGATAATTCGGGGACAATCCGAGTTAGCTGGTTTAACCAGCCCTATTTAATAAACACCTTTAAAAAGGGTGATTTTGTTTTTCTGGCCGGGAAAATGGTTTCAAAAAAAGGAAGAAAATATCTATCCAGTCCGGCCTATGAAAAAATTCCGCCCCAATTTGCAGAATCTCTGGGAAATGGAGAAAGATACGACTCGGTCCATACCGGAAGAATCATTCCCATTTACCCTGAAACCGAAGGAATGTCTTCCCGTTGGCTAAGATTTATTATCAAACCCCTTTTAACAAAATTAAAAGACGGAATTCCCGAAACTCTACCCGAAGAAATAAGAAAAGAGCAAGACCTTCTTCCGATTAAAACAGCTGTCTGGCAAATTCATTTCCCCGACGCTTTAGAAAAAGCCGAGCTGGCAAAAAAAAGATTTGTCTTTGAAGAGCTTTTTGACTTAGCTGCGGCGATTCTTCGTGAAAAAATAAAATTAGCGAAAGAAAAAGCAACCATTATTCCTATTAATCTTGAAGTAATCAAAAAATTCATTAAAAAACTTCCTTTTAAATTGACTCTCGACCAGAAAAAATCCGCCTGGCAGATTCTAAAAGACCTGGAAAAAGCAAGGCCGATGAACCGGCTTCTGGACGGCGATGTCGGTTCCGGGAAAACAGTGGTGGCCGCAATTGCGGTTTTGAACGCGGTTAAGGCCGGCTTTCAGACAGCTTTTATGGCACCGACCGAAATTTTGGCAAAGCAGCATTTTAAAACGTTCAACGATTTATTAAAAGGGTTTAAGGTGAAAATCGGATTAATAACAGGGAAAGAAAATTTCTTTGACAGCAAAAAAATCAAAAGAAAAGAAATAATAGACAAAACAAAAAATGGGGAAATTGACATTTTAATCGGAACTCACGCTTTGGTGCAAGAAAAAGTGGAATTTAAAAAACTGGGGCTGGTGGTTATTGACGAACAGCACCGCTTTGGGATAGAACAGAGGGCAAAACTTTGCCGCAAACAGAAATTTTTGCCTCATCTGCTTTCAATGAGTGCTACTCCAATCCCTCGAACGCTGGCTTTGACAATTTACGGCGACCTGGATTTGTCTTTGATTAAAGAAATGCCCAAAGGAAGAAAAAAGATAATCACCAGAATCATTCCGCCCGAAAAAAGACAGGAAGCCTATAATTTCATTAGAAGCGAAGTACAATCTGGCAGGCAGGTGTTTGTAATTTGCCCGAGAATCGAACCCGTCTCCGCTGAGAGCTTCGACGAGAAAATCTTCAATACTCAAAAAACTTTGGTCGAAAGAGAATCTCATTCTCTTTCTCACCTTCGCTTCCTTCGGGAGCTCGGTGATAAAAGAAATTTTCTTTGGGCTGATGTGAAAGCGGTAAAGCAGGAATACGAAAAATTAAGAAAAGACGTTTTCCCCGATTTAAATGTGGGAATGCTTCACGGCAAAATGAAAACCGAAGAAAAAGAAAAAGCCTTTTTAAGTTTTAAGGAAAGAAAAACCGATATACTGGTTTCAACATCGGTAATAGAAGTGGGAATTGATTTTCCCAACGCCACCATAATGATGATTGAGGGAGCGGACAAGTTCGGCTTGGCCCAGCTCCACCAGTTCAGAGGAAGAGTGGGAAGAGGCAAAGACCAGTCATATTGTTTCCTTTTCAGCGAATTCCGGTATAATCCGCGACTGAAAGCAATAACTCTCTCCCAAGACGGCTTTGAACTATCGGAAAAAGATTTGAAATTAAGGGGTCCCGGAGATTTAACCGGCCAAAGACAATGGGGTTTTCCCGACTTCGTAATGGCATCATTAAAAGATATCGAGATGGTAGAAAAAACGCGAGAAGCGGCAAAAGAAATTTTAGCTAAGGACCCGGAATTAAAAAAATACCCCCTATTGCGAGGGAAATTAGAAGAATTTAGAGAAAAAATCCATTTAGAATAACCCCCACCACTTGGCTACAATTATATTGCAATCAAACCAATCATTGATTATTGGGTTTTTGATTACTACCAAGTGGTGGGGGGCCGATTTTTTCGGTGGCCCAAAAACTAAGGGGCTTTCCTAAAATTAGTCTGGCCTGGGCATCGAGGGCTGGAAAAGTACCAAAGACAATTAGAGTTAGAGGGAGTAAAAGCCACTGGAAAACCATGGAGAGACTTTTCCAACGGGAGCAATCTGCCGGTCGGGGAGGTAAAAGCAAAAGGGAAATAATAGCTGAAACCACCATCCCAATCATAGCCAAGGTCATGATTTGACTGGTCAACCTCGGCAAATTATAAGAGAGCAAGGTAATGTTAAACCCCTCCCCTCCCAGAAGGAGAGGCAACCATCCCAAAAAGAAAATAAGCAAAGCCGAAGTTGCCCAAGACCAAAACGCATCTAAGACATTAAAGGTGTGACGAAATTTTTCCCGAAGAGGGATTTTTTTATTTTTGAGGAAGCCAAAAATGAGGTAGGGAATTTCACTACACCCCCAAGCCCATCTCCTTTGCTGTTTGTATTGATTAATGGCCGTTCTGAAAAAGCCTTTGCCCAATACGGCATCCATGGAAACAGGATAATGGAGAGGAATTACCCGATAATCGCCATCGTAAGCGAGGTAAGATTTCCAGAAGATATGAGAATCATCGTTAACTGACATTAAATTAGTAGGATAGCCGACTTCTTCGAAAACTTTAAAAGGAATGGAGTGAGAAGAGAAGGTCACTAATTGTTCTGGTCTTTCCTGCTGCATCATTTGCCAAAAGGTGCCAGAAGTGGAAATTACCCTGGAAAAAGCTGGGACCTGCCAGATGTGGTTATTATAAATTGAAACTGGTTGATAGCTTGACCTGAGAGGTTTTTTGGCTTTTAAATAGTGAAAGGCGAGACAGGTAAAATATTGGGGATAAACCCTCGTGTCAATATCAAAACCAGAAACAATAATATTTTGTTGAGGAATTTTTAATGGGCCAATTATTTTTTCTTTAGCTTCCTTGACTGCCCAGGCTAAATTTGAACCCCTCCCGGCCACTTCCCCGGGAATATCTTCGGGATGGATGGTGATTAAAAACCGAAAAAAAATTTTCCCAAACCCTCTTTCTATTTCTTTAGCCAATTTTTGAGCGGCCTCTCCGGCTCTTTCTTCAGTAGCTAAAACTATGAGCATTTTGTCTTTGGGATAATTTGAAGCAACTAAAGCGGCGATTGTTGGTTTCACTATCTCAACGCCCTCTTTATGCATGGGCAAGATTATTAAATGATAGATATCTCTCCAATTGTTAATTGTTAATTGTTGATTGTTAATTGCTAATTTATCAAGTTTTTTCAGCCAATCAACTTTAAGATTCCTTTTCATCTGTCGATAGCTAGCCAACTGATGAAGAGATAAATAAGAAATTCGGAGAAACCAATAGAGGTCAAAGACAATAATCAAAATAGCCACCAGAGCTGGGACTAACCAAGATAAGATAAAAGCTCCTCCCAAGGTTCCCCAAGAGAGAGTGCCGGGTAAAATTTCAAAAAAACGGTATAAAATTTTTTCCTTGGGATTTTTGAGGTCCTGGGCCCATGAGAGATTGAGGTAATCGACTTCCATGCGGAATATTTTAGGCGTCGCGTAATAAATTTTTACAAAATTTACACGCGACAGCAGCGTTTAAATTTTTCTGAAAGAAAAATTTATTACGCTGCGGCCCCAACCGGATTTGAACCGGTGTTAGAAGAATGAAAATCTTCCGTCCTAAACCAGGCTAGACGATAGGGCCCTATATCAAAACTTTTTAAAAGTTTTGATCGGGCCGTCATCAACTGATTACTCAGCTAATGAATAGGCCAGATCAAAATCATTTTAACTCAAAAATTGAAAAAAATCAAGTGCGTGTTAAAATCAATTTATATGGACTCCAACCCACCCACCACCCAACAAGGAAAAATCATCTTTTCAAAAACTTACGACCCTAAAAAGGTTGAGGATAAAATTTATACTCTCTGGCAAAAGTCAGGTTACTTTAATCCCGATAAATTGCCTCGGCGACATAAAAAACCTTACTGCGTTATTATTCCCCCGCCAAATGTCACCGGAACCTTACATATGGGTCACGCTTTGAATGCGACAATTCAAGATATTTTAATTCGATGGCGGAGGCTCCAAGGATATAAAACTCTCTGGTTGCCAGGAACCGACCATGCCGGAATTGCCACTCAGGTAGCTGTTGAAAAAGAATTAAAAAAAGAGGGGCAAAATAGATTTGATTTAGGTCGAGAAAAATTCATCGAAAGAATTTGGCAATGGAAGGAAAAATATGGAGATATTATTTTAGACCAACTTAAAAAATTGGGGGCTTCCTGCGATTGGTCAAGGACAAGGTTTACCATGGACGAAGATTACATTAAAGCAACGGAGCAGGCTTTTTCCCATTATTATAAAAAGGGGTTGATTTATCAGGGAGAAAAAACGGTTAACTGGTGTCCCCGCTGCCAGACCAGCCTTTCTGATTTAGAATTGATCTATCAGGAAGAACCAGCTGAATTTTATTATATAAAATATGGCCCCTTAACCATTGCCACGGTCAGGCCAGAGACAAAATTAGGGGATACGGCCGTAGCCGTCAATCCCAAAGATTCTCGCTATAAAAATTACATTGGTAAAATCATTGAGATTAAAACTGTTCTTGGTCCAGCTAAAATGAAAGTTATTGGCGACGAGTCGGTGGATATTAATTTTGGAACAGGCGTCATGAAGGTGACCCCAGCCCACGATATTCACGATTTTGAATTGGCTGAAAAACATGGCTTAGAGAAAAAACAAGTTATTGGCCCAGATGGTCGGATGACAAAATTAGCTGGAAAATATGCTGGTTTAACGGTAATGGAAGCAAGAAAACAAATTGTTGAAGATATGAAAAAGATTGGAATCTTAGAAAAAGTGGAGCCTTACAGACACAATATTGCCAGATGCTATCGATGCAATGCAGTTATTGAACCCATTCTTTCTAAGCAATGGTTTTTAAAAATGGAAGAGTTAGCCAAAATGGCAACTTCAGCAGTAAAATCAGGGAAAGTAAAGTTTACACCAAAACACTGGGAGAAAATTTATTTTGATTGGTTGAAAAATATAAAAGACTGGTGCATTTCCCGCCAAATTTGGTGGGGGCACAAAATTCCAATTCCTGGACAGACCGACGTCTTAGATACCTGGTTTTCTTCAGCCCTTTGGCCCTTTACCACTCTGGGATGGCCGAAGAAAACTAAGGACTTGAAAAAGTTTTATCCAACTAATGTTTTATCAACCGACCGGGGAATTATCAATCTCTGGGTGGCCAGAATGATATTTTCGGGAAAGGAATTTATGCAAAAAGAACCATTTAAAGATGTTTATATTCATGCCACAGTTCTAACCAAAGAAGGAAAAAGAATGTCAAAATCTTTAGGTACCGGGATTGACCCTGTTAATCTTATTGAAAAATACGGAGCCGATGCCACTCGCTTTGGCATCAGTTGGCAGATTATGGGCGGGCAGGATATCCGATTTGTAGAAGACAACATTATAATGGGTAGAAAATTCTGCAATAAGTTATGGAATGCTAGCCGATTTGTTCTGGGACGAATCGGAAATAAAAAATTAAAAATAAAAAATAAAAAAATTTTGTTGTCGTTAAAAAATTTAACATTAGCTGATAAAAAGATATTAAAAGTATTAGATAAAACCATAAAATCTGTAGATAAGGATTTAGAGAGTTTTCGGTTTGGGAGGGCGGCGAGACGGCTTTACGAATTTTTCTGGCATGATTTTTGCGACGTTTATATTGAAAAATCAAAAACCGAGCCCCGCCCCCACGTGGGGGGCGGGGCGAAGGTGAAGAAGAAAACGAAGTTCTCTTCGCCTAAACAAGGCAATGAAAAAACTAAAAAAATTTTACTTTATGTGTTACTAAACTCTTTGAAGCTCTTACATCCCTTGATTCCTTTTATTACTGAAGAAATTTATCAAAAATTGCCAATAAAAAACAAAAAGAAATTCTTAATGGTCGAAGTCTGGCCCCATTAGAAATTAGAAATTAGAAATTTTATAATGTCTTATCCTCTTTACATCTTTTTTGGTTTAGCCCCGAGCATCATCTGGCTGCTTTTTTATCTCAGAAAAGATGTTCATCCCGAACCTAACTCAGAGGTAATAAAAATTTTCTTTTATGGAATGTTAGCTCCCCTCCCGGCGGTTTTCTTAGAAAAAGGGATTCTTGAGATAACTTCCGAGCCGCCTTTTTCTAATTTCTTTCCGCCATTTTTAATCACAGTTTTTAATATTTTTATTGGGATAGCCCTGATCGAAGAGGTTCTAAAATATCTGGTGGTTAGAGGAAAAGTCTTGAAGAACGCCGAATTTGATGAACCGACCGATGTCATTTTATATATGATAATTGCCGCTTTAGGTTTTGCCGCTTTAGAAAACATTTTGATTTTATTTCGTTTTTGCCCAGCCTTCTTATTTAAAGAAGCTTTTTCTATTTCTATTTTCAGATTTTTAGGAGCGACTTTTTTACACACTTTGTGTTCGGGGACGGTGGGTTTCTTTTTAGCTTTGTCTTTTTTTGAGACAAAAAAAAGGTTTCAGTTATTCGCCACTGGCTTGGGGCTCGCCTTCCTCTTGCATGGACTTTATAATTTTTCTATTATGGAGATGGAGGGGAATTTAAAAGTGCTCATCCCCATAATTATTCTAATAGGTTTAGCTATTTTTGTTTCTTTGGGTTTCAAAAGGTTGAAAAAAATGAAAAGTACTTGTAAAATATCTTAATATGGCAAAGGAATCTTCTTTTTTCGAAAAATTAAAAAAGGGAATGGGAATTGAAGGACCGGTTGAAGAGGAAATTGGGAAAGAGGTTGAAAAAAAGGCGAAAATGAAAAAGCCGAAAAAATTGGAAATTAAACCCTTCACCAAGATATTGGTGAAGGGTAAAGCTGAACCAATTGAAGCTGAAATGGAGAAAATTGAGGAACCGGAAGTAAAAAAAGAGCCCGCTCCCGGCCCCGAAACTCCAGTAGAAAAGAAAGTGAAAGAAGAGGGAGGAAAGTGGTTTGAACAAGAAGGACAATTAGCCATTGATATTTATCAAACAGAAAATGAATTGGTTATTCGATCGGCAATTGCCGGAGTAAAACCCGAATTTGTAGATATTTCTTTAGAAAGAGACATAATTACAATTAAAGGAAAAAGGGGAAAACCATTTGAGGAAAAGGAAGATTATTTTTCCCAGGAATGTTATTGGGGTCCATTTTCCAGAGAGCTCATCTTACCGGTGGAAGTTGACCCGAACCTGGCAGAAGCCACAATGAAAGAGGGAATTTTAACCATCAGACTGCCGAAAATTGAAAGAGAAAAGAAAAAGAAGATTATTGTTAAGGAATAAATAAGAATTTCTAATTCCTAATTATCTAATTTCTAAACAAAACTGCCCAAGTGGGGCAGTTTTCTGTGCGGACGGAGAGAGTCGAACTCTCACGGGTTTCCCCACTAGGTCCTAAGCCTAGAGCGTCTGCCATTCCGCCACGTCCGCCTTTTAAATTTTACCCCGTTAGAAAAAAAATACAATGGCAATTAGTGTTTTCAACTTCTGATTTTTCTAACGGGGTATCTTTTTTTAATAAAAAATCAACCCCAACCTCCACAGGGGTTGATTTTAATCAAATTCTACTTGTTTCCTAATATCTTTTTAGACCCCTATGACATTTCTGACAATCCAGGGGATAGCTTTAGCTAAGAGGGCAACAAACATGCCAATACAGGCATAGATTATGTAGCTCCTTCCGGTAGCCACCTTCTCAGGGGTGCCAGCCGCGGTTAATATACTAAAGGCCCCTAATAGAATAAAGATCACCACCAAGGTTACCACAAAAACGAATATCCAATCGGTAACAGTATAAACTGTATCCATTATACAGCAAACTCCACAGGTACGGGTGGGGTTGACTGGGTCATTAAAAAGACATTCAGTGCTTTTACTAGCACATGTAATTCCTCTGTCCGTCCAGTTTGTGCCAGTTAGTTCATGGCGCATAGTACACTTCTCAATCGTCGTGGGAATTGTTTCTGCGGCAGAAGCCAGCATCGGAGCTGCCAAAATAGCCAAAAGACTAACTAAGACTAGAGCTGTTAAAACTTTTTTCATTATTAATATCAATTATTAATGATAAAGCTCTCGACCTTTTTAATTTTTTTAACTTCTTACTTTATTTTACTCCTATTGCTTGTTGTATCATAGCAATAATTCCTCTGGCAAGCAAGATAATGGCCAAGCCGATTAAGGCATAGGTAATTATATTTTTACCTGCGCCGATTTTTTTAGGGTCGCCGCCGGAAGTGAGAAGTTGAAAAGCGCCAACAATTATTATTAAGGGAACAGCAACAACCGCCAGAACAAAAATAAAATTCATAATTTTATCTATTAACTCCTGAAAGTCGCAAGCCTGCAAAGGATTACAAAAAACAATTCCACCGGTGGGACACCCTCGCCACTTTCCACCTGTACACGTTAAATCATCTACTGTCGTTCCTTCTTCTTCGGGAGTACAAGATTCGCAGGGATTTGCTGCCTGAACTAAACTTATTCCAAAAAACAAAAAAACAGTATAAATTAATAATATTCCTAAAATTTTTTTATTAGACATTATTGTCTTATTTTACCAAAATTAAGCCCCAGTGGTAAAGACCAGCCTCAAACTCCCTTTCCACTTTTAAATCAAGCTCTTCGGATAACGCTTTTACTTCTTTGGCTGAAACCCTGCCTTCCTTTGGGCCCAAAGGAACATCTAATTTCCAATCAACTATAAGGAGTTTAGCTCCTTTTTTTAAAACCCTTTTCCCTTCTTCCAAAACTCGCTTTTTATCTTCAGATTCAAATAAAAGATTAGTCATTAAGACTAAATCGCAACTTTCTGGTGTCAATTTTGAAGTTTGGTTAACATCGGATTTAATTAGTTCGATATTGAAAATTTTTCCCAGTTTAATTTTGGCTTTCAGGGCTGAAAGGGGTTCCTCTAATATATCTATAGCATAAACTTTCCCTTCTTCCAAGATTTTTGCCAAAGGCAATGCCCAACCGCCTGCACCTGAACCAAAATCCGCCGCCACCATCTCTTTTTTTAATTTGAGCTGTTTTAAAACTTCTGATGGATTAAGAAAACCTTCCATAACCCTACGAATTACGAATTTTTACGAATATACGAATATTGGTCTAAGGGCAGTTGCCGAGGGTGACACTTCGCAGCCGAGCCCCCTAGGAATTTTGAATTTTCTTTTAGGCGAGTGAGGCTCGGCGAGAAATAGCAACGGCGGGAAATAACTTTATTTTACAAACTTAAGCCGATTGCGTGTCACCCGAGGTAATCTGCCCGAAGAATATCCCTGAAATCAGCTTGCCGAGCGGTTATATACAGGTGGCTGAAGCCACCTTGTCTCCTTCTTCCAATCTCATTATTCTCACTCCTTGGGTGGGCCGGGAAAGCACTGCGATGCTAGAAATTGCCGTTCTAATTACCTGACCTCTTTGAGAAATAACAATTAAATCTTCTGGGGCCTGCTCGCGAAGCGAGCGGGAGGGTGGTGGGAGGGTTGTAGTCCCGGTTAAAGCCTTTGAAGCGACTAAATTGCCGGTTTTGGGAGTGACCTTTGCAGTTTTTATTCCTGTCCCTCCCCTGCCCTGTAATCGATATTCCTTCAAATCCGTTCTCTTTCCATACCCATTCTCCGTCACCACCAGCAAATATTCTTTTGAGCTTTGGGCTTTGAGCTTTGAGCTTTGAGCTTTAATTATGTCCATCCCCACTACCTCATCCCCCTTTTTCAACCGAATTCCTTTTACTCCAGCTGCGGACCTGCCCATTGACCTAATTTCTTTTTCTTTAAATCGAATGGATTGACCCTTTTTTGTCACCAAAATAATTTCATCTTCACCGGTAGTTTTTGAAACCTTCCTTAAAGCGTCCCCTTTCTTAAGGGTAATGGCAATCAAACCCGACCTTCTTACATTTTCAAATTCCTCCAGGGCTGTTTTTTTGATTATACCATCTTTGGTGGCAATTGCTAAATATTTGCTCAAACCCTGGTCCGCCCCGCCCAAAGACATCAAAGATAAGACTTTTTCTTGGGGAGAAATTTCCAGAAAGTTCAAAAGACCTCGACCCTTAGCCACTCTAGTTCCTTCAGGAATTTCGTAAACGGGAGTCCTAAAAACTTTTCCCGAATCACTAAAAAAGAGTAAAGCGTCATGGGTTTGAGCAGTTAAAAAGTGTTCAACGATGTCTTCCCCAACCGTTTTCATCCCTAAAATCCCCTTTCCGCCTCTTTTTTGAATTTTATAAGTGGCTGGGTTTAATCTTTTAATGTAGCCCCCTTGAGTGATAGTAATAATAGTTTCTTCTAAAGGAATTAAATCTTCTTCGGCAATCTCGCCAACTTTTTGGAGGTGAACCTTTGTTCTCCTCTCGTCTCCAAAATTCTCCTTTAAATCCCTCAATTCCTTTTTGATAGCTTCTTTTATTTTTTGAGGACTTTTTAAAATGAAAATCCATTCTTTAATTTTAGAGAGCATTTCTTTTAATTCATCTTCAATCTTTTTTCTTTCTAATTTAGCTAAAGCTGATAATTTCGTCTCCAAAATGGCATTGGCCTGAATTTCAGTCAATTTAAATCTTTTCATTAAGTTATTTTTCGCTTCCTCGCGATTGGCTGAATTTTTAATAACTCTAATTACCTCATCAATCTTTCCCAGACATTTATTAAGTCCTTCCAAAATGTGGACTCTTTCTTTTGCTTTTTCTAAATCATATTTTACCCTTCGCTCAACTACTTCTTTTCGATGCAAGAGATAATAATTTAAGAGTTCGGCCAAATTCAAAACCCGGGGCTGGATTCCATCTACCAAAGCCAACATATTTAAATGAAAAGTTTTTTGGAGGTCGCTAAATTTGTAAAGCCGGTTTAAAATTTTCTGGGCGATCGCCTCTTGCTGTAAATCAATGACGATTCTAAG
>CAZWDF010000025.1:0-10310 GCA_964632335.1 uncultured Candidatus Saccharibacteria bacterium
ATCAAACCAAAGAGGCAATAAAGCCAAATTTTCAGTGGGGGATTTAAGTAAGAGAAAGTGTGGTTGGAAGCGATAGCCAAGGTAAAAAGCATAGCGGAACTCCCAGGTATCAAAAAGGGTCTTTTGAGGGGAAAGTTCTTGCCACAAACTGAAGCATTTATTAATATCAGAAACAACCTCCAATTCAACAAAAAAAGAACCTAATTTTGACAAAGGTTCCACCTTGGCGAGTTGGTTGTTTTCCCTTTTGAGAGCCAAACGAGTCGGGCTACTTGAGCCCGGACTATCTGGAGGTTCCTCGTTTTCTTTGATCCCCACGGTTGAAGATTGTTCGGGATGGTTTGATTCCCTAAAAATATTCATTTTGGTACTAAAAAATAGTTTAGTATCTTTAAGAAGCTCTGTCAAGACTTGACTCAAAGAAGATTTTCTTCTTTTCGACTTTCGCTTCTGCTTGCAGAAGCTCGGTACTTGACGCTTTTCAATTATTAGATAGAATAAAAGTGTGAAAATCAAAGAGAGTAAAAATTTAATGTATACCAAAATTCCTCTTGAGTATTTTGAAGTTGCTGAGAGGGCTGAGCCGGCTAAATGCATCCTCGTCAGCTTTGCCAGCGAAGATGATAAATTAGAACTTAATTTCAAAAATGGAACTCATGCTTTTTTGAAAGCGAAGAACCTTCAGGGAGGGTTAGAGATAGACAAAATTGAAGCGAAATTGGAAAATTTTATTGGTAAATCTTATGAAGAAATTTTAAATGCCGCCTTTTAACTAAGAAGCCCAAAAACCGAAGGTGGCAAGAAAAAGTAAAATTATGTTCATCATATCCTCCCGCCTTCGGCGAGCCCCTAAGTCAAAATAAAAAATGCTTGCTCTAACCGATGAAAATTTTGAAAGAGAAATTTCCTCTTTAAGGGAGCCAGTTTTGGTTGATTTTTGGGCTTCTTGGTGTCCCCCCTGTCTGGTCCTCGGGCCAATTTTAGAAAAATTAGTTAATGAATATAGGGAAAAACTTATTTTGGCTAAAGTTAGTCTGGAGGCAGCCCCCCGGGCTTGTCAAAAATATGGAATCGAGCAGATACCAACGATTATCCTTTTTAAGGAAGGAAAACCAATCAGCGGATTCGTTGGGGTAAGACCTGAACCGCAAATCCGGGAATGTTTAGAAGAGAATTTAATAAATGATGGCCAAAAAGAAATTGAAAAGGATGGACACTGCTTCTGCGGATTATTCGTAAAAGAATAAACCCTTGACGAGCCCCCTTGCTTAAATTAAGCTAAAATAAGTTGTGAATAACTAAAGGTCGGTTTGAAAATTTTAAAATCTTTTAAATAAATTATGGAAGTTACTGCTTATTGCGTAAAATGTAAGGCAAAAAGGGAAATCCAGAATCCTAAAGAGGTGACAATGAAAGGGAAGGGGGGAACAAAAAGAAGGGCAATGACTGGCACTTGCCCTAAGTGCGGGACAAAGATGTTCCGGATTTTGGGAAAGTAAGTTAAGGAAATTAAAATAAAAAGAATATTTTTAGCTCAAAACCGCTATTTGCGGTTTTGAGTTTTTTATGAAAGTTAAAAGCAACAGATTTGTTTTTGCTATTCTCGGCCTTTTAATTTTCCTCAATATTTTAGCCTGGTTGATTGTTTATGAGGTATCGCAACCTCAATCACTGGCGGTAAATTTTTTTGACGTTGGTCAGGGAGATGCAATATTTATCGAAGATCAAAAACTTCATCAAGTTTTAATTGATGGGGGACCAGACTCAACTGTCTTAGAAAAATTAGGAAAAGAGATTCCCTCTTGGGACAACACTTTAGATTTAATAATTCTAACCCACCCTGAAAAAGACCATCTAGCCGGACTAATTGAAGTTCTCAAAAGATATAAAGTTGAAAATATTTTATGGACAGGGGTGGTAAGGGACACCGCTGAATACAAAGAATGGAAAAAACTGATTGAAGAAGAGGGAGCCAAAATATTTATTGCCAAGGCCGGCCAGAAAATTTATTCATCTGCCAAAAATTTTGGGGCAGAGATTTTGTATCCTTTTGAAAGTCTTGAGGGAAAAACCCTTGAAGATAGCAATAATACTTCAATTATTATTCGCTTAGTTTTCGGTGAAAATTCCTTTCTTCTAACCGGGGATGCTTATAAATCAGTTGAAAGAGACCTCATCGAGAAGGGGATTGATGTCGATTCAGATATTTTGAAAGTAGCTCATCATGGAAGTAAAACTTCCTCGGCAGCAGAATTTATAGAGAAAGTTTCCCCAGAAACTGCTATAATCTCAGTTGGTAAAGACAATACATACGGCCACCCCCACCCAGAAGTCTTGGAAACTTTAGCTAAGTATGGTATAAACATTTTAAGAACCGATAAAAATGGCGATATTAAAATTGTTTCCAACGGAAAAAGTTTTACTACTAAATAGCGCCCCACATCGGAGAGGGGTCGGGAGAACCTTCCGGGTCTCCCGTCTAGCCTGCCTACCGGCAGGCAGGGAAAAGATTAAAAACCGAGGGTTGTTAAGGAGCGGTGTTAGTCGAGCGAAGCGAGACGTGCCGCGACCTCACTAGGTACTACCGCTATGCGATTCCCAATCTTTAAAACTAAAATAGAGGCCATGCCTGCCGGCAGGCAGGGAGTAACCCAAATCTTTAATTTGACTGACCCGAAAGAAAGAAAGGTTTATTTTGAACTAAAGGCAGGAGCGGAAATTAAGAAATTGAGAGATTATTTAAAGAAGTCGAGTTTTGTTGCCTATCTTTTGGGAAAGAAAAATTCGGGAAAGGGAACTTACTCAAAAATGTTTGCCGAAGCGGTTGACCCGGAAAGGGTAGACCATTTTTCGATTGGGGACATGGTCAGAGAGGCAGATTTAGATCTTAAGATACCAGAAAGAAAAAAAGGATTAATTAGTTTTTTAGAAAAGCAATACCGAGGGTTCCTCCCCTTAAAAGAAGCGATCTCTGCCTTAGAAAAAAGAAACACTGAAACTCTTTTGCCTACTGAATTAATTTTAGCCTTAATCAAAAGAGAAATAGCAAAGAGAAAAAAGAAAGCACTTTTTATTGATGGTTTTCCCAGGGATTTAGACCAAATCAATTTTTCTTTATTTTTCCGCGACTTAATTGGTTACCGGGATGACCCAGACATTTTTATCCTGATTGATGTCCCAGAAAAGGTAATTGATGAAAGAATTAAATGGCGGAGAATTTGTCCTCTTTGTCAAACTTCCAGAAATTTTAAATTACTCCCAACATCAAAAATTGGCTATGATTCAAATAAAAAAGAATTTTATTTAATTTGCGATAATCCAGTTTGTCGGGGAGCTAAGATGGTTTCCAAAGAAGGAGATGAATTTGGGATTGCGCCAATAAAAGAGAGATTAGAACTAGATGAAAAATTAATAAACCAGGCCTTTTCACTCTATGGCATTCCAAAAATTCTTTTGAGAAATTCCGTTCCAAAAAAAGAGGCTCAAAAATATGTCGATGATTACGAAATTACTCCAGAATATGTTTATGAGTGGGATAAAAAAAATAAGAAAGTAAAAATAATGGAGAATCCTTGGCAGGTTTTAGACGACGAAGGAGAAAGTTCTTATAGTTTACTACCCCCACCAATAGTAGTTTCTTTGATAAAACAAATGGCAGGGGTTCTGAATCTTTAGTCGAAGAGATAAATCTCTTCTCCACTCTTCGTTGCGACTCGGGTAGGCGATGAATCTAAAGATTCATCTTTATTCTTCCTTCGTCGGATGTCATTTGACATCCTTCCTCAGTCGAATATATAATTAAATTGGCCCTGCAACTTCTAGTTAGATTCTGGGACAAAATTTCTTTCAGGGAGTCTGAAATGATTGTAGCCTGAGGGCTGCATCTAAGACACCCACTTGGATTCTTTTCCAGAAGAACTTTCTAGAAATAAGGCAGGGCCTCCAAAAAACCGCCATATTCATGGCGTTTTTTGATTTTGGAAAAAATTTTTTATAATCAAAAAATCCACTTTTTAATTCAAGATTATGTATTTATACAATAGCGAATCAAGGTTCCCGCCCAGAATCTTCCGGGCGAGGCATAGTTCTTATTCTCTTTAAATCATATTATAATTAAATTAAACCCTAGTTAGGGCAGTTGCTTAGCTAAGCTAAGCAACTGCCCAAGCAACTGCCGGGTCTCTGTCAATTTGACAGAGGACGGGCCTCCGCCAAATTGACAGAGGACGGGCCTCCGCCAAATTGACAGAGGACGGGCCTCCGCCAATTTAGGGAGTTTTCCAAAGTAGGTTTTTTCCTGATTTTCGAGTATAATAGTATAATAAAATAATACTTTTCTATGTTGATTTATGATATTGTGCCGCCGAAACTGAAAGATACTCCCCCAAAAAGAAAGGCTTTGAAGATTTCTTTTTGGGCTCTTTTTATTGGAGTTATTTTTAGTTTTTTTCTGACCATTTTTTTATTTCTTCAATCAACACAAACAACCACTGCTTCCCCCGCAATAGAAGACTTTACTACCTACACCGAAGTTGACCCGAATAGTCATATCGGGCTGGTAGGCACGATTGAAAAAGGGGAGAATTCAGAAATAAACATTAGCCTGTTTTTAAAATAATAAATCAAATTATGAGTAAATTTGCTAAAATCAGTAGAACTATTTTTTTGGCAATTTTGTTTATCTTTTTGATAATAATTTTATCTTTATTTTTAGGACAGGGAAAAATAGTAAACGCTTCAACTTATAATTATAATTTTGGCAGCTGTACACCTGATACTGATTGTTGGGCATACGAGAAAGGAAACACTACGGGTACTTTTACTGGTCCTGATGATACCGGAAATGGGGAAGCAATCAGTAGTGACTACACTGCAATTGGTACCTCTGATAATAACCGTTGGACAACATCGCTGTCTCCGACAACTGGACAATACGATTCTCAAATGTATAAATTTCAGATTAACCAGCCTACCTCCACTATTGGTCAATTAGACTTTAAATGGGAAGGTTTTGGAGAATATCAATCAGGTTATAATACTACTTTTTATGCCTGGAATTATACCAGTTCAACTTGGGACCAGCTTGACCAAGTAGATTTTACCAGTGCTACTGACCAGGAGCTTATCGGCACTACCACTGCAGCAGGTCATGTTGGTGGCACCGGCAATAATGAGGTTACCCTAATGGTCAAAACAGAAGAAGGGGTTGATACTACAGCTCCAGAGAAAGTAACTGACCTTACGGGAATAGAGGCCGAGGGTAGGATTACTGATTTGCAATGGACAGCTCCCCATGAGGATGGCAGTATAGGAGGAGCTGTTTCTCAATATGAGATTCGTTATTCCAGTTCTGCGATTACCGATGAGAATTGGGATTCAGCAAGCGTATGCAGCGGAACGCCACCCAGCCCTGGTACTCCTGGAACCACTGAAAACTTTACATTGGATTGGGGGGATTTTAATGCTGGAGCAACCTACTATTTTGCTTTGAAATCTGCAGATGAAGTTCCTAACTGGTCAGTTGTCTCTAATAGCCCAAGTGGAGTAGCACCAAGTTGCCCTTTTGTTTATGTTTGGAACGGAAAAGAATACAAATTTGTAGCCGAAACTCTTATTCCCTTTCAGACACCTGAATCCGAAGCACCCATTTTAACAGTATTGCCTGAACTTGTCCCTGAAGATGGAAAATATTTAATAAAAATAACCGAAGAACTCTATGAGACTTCATTTTTAAATGATTTGTTTTTATTGGCTATAGATCATCCAGAAGACACAGAGATTTATCCTGATATTTTTGGCAATATCCATACCATAAAAGATAAAATTCCAGCAAGCTCTTGTATCAATGAAGAAGGAGAAGATTGCCTGGATTTGTTTAAAGAAAATGATAATAAGTTTTGGAACTGGGCTGATGAAGAATATTGGAGGACCCATAAAAATACAGAACTCGATGAAGAAGGTAATCTTATTTCAGATGATGAATCAGATTTATATTCCTGGGCTGTTTTAACTTTTCCAAAGCCAAAAGATGCTGAGCAGGCAAAATTAGTCTGGGACACAAAACAACATGAATCTGCGAGCTGGGCTTGGAGGCATTTCCAAAATTTATTAGGTTATAATCATCCAGAAATATTTCAAAAATATATGGATAACGGAATGCTTGAAGATTGGCTCTTGAATGAAGCGGCAACAATTAGGCTTGATGTTTGGGATGGAAAAGAATGGAAGTATGAATATAACTTACTTGAAGCTACTGCAGCAAATAAGCCGGCAGAATATTCTCATCTGGTAGATGTATCTGGAATACCGGGAGATGAATTAAAAATAAGATTTAAAAGCATTTATGGAGTTTGGGCGATAGACAGCGCAAAAGCAGATTACAGCAAAGACTCTACTTTGATTCCTTACTTAAATGTTATCCCTTCTTATCCTGAAAAAGCTACCGTAAACGGAGAATCTGTTTTAGGGGCTGTATCTAAAACAGACAGCAAAAGAGTAGTTATTGACCAGGGAAAGGAGATGTATCTTGTTTTCCCAGAAAAATATAAACTTTTACCCAATACAAAAAGAACTTATGTTTTAGTTGCTACCGGTTATTACCTTGAAAAATATGAGAAAATAATAGCTGAACCAAATACTGAATTAGTAGAAAGAATAATGACAGAGCCGGGGTTCACCCCAAGGTATTTTATCCCTCGATGGTTTGGAGAATCAGAGACCAAATTCAATGAGATAGAAGATAAAGAATTTAAATGTTCTCCCTATTTTCCTGACCCTCAAAGAGGATGTGAGTTCCCATTGGTGGTGGAAAAAGAAATAAAACATTTCTTTCCATTAAGCAAATATACTATATTTGACAAAATTAGAACTGGAAGTCAAATTATTGTCATTTTGATAATTATAGGAGTATTGGTTCTTTTAATAAAAAAGAGACAATATAAGAAACTTTTATTAGCTTTGATAATTTTAGGGGTTCTGCTTTCTTTGTGGTATTTCTTTAAAGTACTCAAAGAATTTAGGGTGGGTCAGGGATTAAGGCTTAAAGAAACAGTTCAGAGAGTTCCTGTACTTCATTCTTCATTAAACACTGACTATGTAGAGCTTGAAGTTTTATCATTACCCACCAACGGGGCGGGTTCTATCACTGATATGGATGATACTGACAATATTTACGCCCAGAGAAAATGGTATTCAGGAAGCTCTGTTTGTTCAGATCCTGATGGTTTCGCTAACATAGACTATTGTGAATTCAGGTTAAAACAGGGAGATGATACCAGAGCAATTTTCAGATACGATGAAGACGATGACACCTTTTCTGTTCAATCTGGTTCAACCGAATGGGATTTAGATACCATTAACTCCTCAGCAACAGAATCAGGAAATGACATTACCATCACCTGGAAATTTAAACCTCAATGGGATGCTGTAGAAGAAAATGACTTAGAAATTGAGTTATATGTAGTAAATGCAGCTGCAGCTTCTGACACCGACACTGCCCAATCTGATTATGTTGATGTGATAACTGATTTAGTCACCACTTTTTCCCTGGATGATGATAGAGGGAATATCAGCCAATCTATTACTGCTTCAGGAACAGTGACTTTTTCTGGTTCATCTCTATATCCACCTGATGCTGAATTTACCAGTGTCAGTGTTTTGGATTCAGCTAATAACGTTGAGGGGACAACTACATCAATTGTAGATGGGGCTTGGAGCGTAACTTTCAACGCTCCAGCCACCGTCGGAACTGATACCTACAACCTTTACATTAATATGGCTGACGCTGATTACGGTGGCACGGAAGAACAAACAACAGATGGGTATGGTGGCCTTTACAACAGAGTTAGCGGTTCCAGTAGTCATTTTCAGCGATTTGGGCAGCGATTAACAATAAATGGCAGAACTGTAACCAAATTAGCTTTTTACATGAGGAAATCAGGAAGTCCTACTGGTACTGTAACCTTCAGTATTAGGGATTTGCAGGATAATGTTCTTGCAAGCAAAGCTTGGGGTGATGCTAGCGGCTTACCAGGTTCAGCAACTTGGGAAGAAGTAACCTTTGACACTCCTACATATATTAATGAAGAAGTCATAATTTGTGTAGAATTTTCTGGAGGAAATGGAAGTAATTATATATATCCTTATTATAGCGGCGATAATGTTAAAGCTAATGAATACGCAACAGGTTATTATGGCTCAGCATGGACCGATGGCATCTTTACTACTGTAGATACTACGTATAAATACACTTATAGCGGGAAAGAAGAAACAACTCCTACTGACACCTTCATTACCGACAGAATAGAAGTGGCTTCAGTAGCTTTTGACGATTCCAGAATCAATGTTTCTGGCTCAGCTGAAGTCCGCTACGCTCTCCAATATGATTACGATGATGTAGCTTTTGACAACAGCAAAGGAACGGTGACCGGCTTTACCTGGGATTCAACCAACAGCTGGTGGGACAAAGCAATCACCGGCTCATCCTCTGTCACTTCCACCAATTACGATGAAACAGACATTTCCTTTACTGACTCCACTTACGGGTTGACTGCCATTGAGGACGATGCCGGAGCAGATATTGTTACCGATAGAATCAGGATTGACACGATTGGAGTGACAGACGGAAGAATTGATATTAATACCCAGGGAACTTTCTACGCCACCGCTTCCTTAGAATACGATGATCATCCCCTGGGAACAGGAGACTCTTTAACCCTGGGAGGCCAGACCTTCACCTGGTCAGCCGGCAATAGTAGATTTGAATACTCTGACACCAAAGCCACTGTCCAGGGAGTCACCATAAATACCTTTACTTCAGGTTCAGAAGCTGATTACGGGATTACAGCCGGCAACATCAATTCCCAGACAGGAACTGTTATCTGGGACAGAGTCCAAGTTCAATCCTATACCGTGGCAGATTCCAGGGTGGATATCAATACTAGCGTCAATATTGATGCCCTTTTATATTACGATTACGATAATTCAGCAGTAACCGACGGAACAGTAACCATTAATACTGTTTCAGCCAGCCATCAGGGCTCAGGAACCTGGAGAATTACTCAGTCCAAATCCTCAGTTCAGGGCGTAACTTATGATACGGTAGCTGCTTCTGGCAACACTCATGGAATTACCGCCATAGACCAAAACTCAAAAAGCGCCACCGTAATCTGGGACCGAATCGAAGTGGTCTCAGTATCTTTTGATGATTCCAGAATCAATGTTTCTGGTTCAGCTGAAGTCAGATATGTTTTGAGATACGATTATGATGACGTTGCCTTTAATGATACCAAAGGTTCAATCACTGGTTTTACCTGGGATGGAGTAAACTCCTGGTGGGACAAAGCAATTACCGGCAGTGCCTCGGTGGCTTCAACCAATTACGATGAAACAGATATTTCTTTTACTGATACCACCTACGGAATAACTGTAATAGAGGATGATGCCGGAGCTGACCTTATTACTGACCAGGTTGTCTTTAAAACTGGAACCACCCTTGAAGTTACTGATGGGAGGGTTAATGCTGATGGTTCAACAACCGGCGAGTGGTATGCTGAACTGATGTTTGACTATGATGACACTGAAATTACCTCAGGAACCATCAATCTAAACAGCGGAACAATGAGTTGGGATGCTGGACAAGGAAGATGGGAGTACACTACTACCTCAGCTACAGTTCAGTCAATCAGCAGAAATATCGATAGTGTCTCTGGACTAAGTTATGGGATTACCTCAGTAGCTTCAGCTGTAACCAGCGATTCTGAAGCTATAATTTTTGATAAGGTCCAGGTTCAATCTTATACCGTGGCCGATTCTAGAGTAAACATTGACGACAGCGTCAATATTGATACCCTTTTATATTACGATTACGATAATTCAGCAGTAACCGACGGAACAGTAACCATTAATACTGTTTCAGCCAGCCATCAGGGCTCAGGAACCTGGAGAATTACTCAGTCCAAATCCTCAGTTCAGGGCGTAACTTATGATACGGTAGCTGCTTCTGGCAACACTCATGGAATTACCGCCATAGACCAAAACTCAAAAAGCGCCACCGTAATCTGGGACCGAATCGAAGTGGTCTCAGTATCTTTTGATGATTCCAGAATCAATGTTTCTGGTTCAGCTGAAGTCAGATATGTTTTGAGATACGATTATGATGACGTTGCCTTTAATGATACCAAAGGTTCAATCACTGGTTTTACCTGGGATGGAGTAAACTCCTGGTGGGACAAAGCAATTACCGGCAGTGCCTCGGTGGCTTCAACCAACTACGATGAAACAGATATTTCCTTTACTGACTCCACTTACGG
>CAZWDF010000025.1:10410-11675 GCA_964632335.1 uncultured Candidatus Saccharibacteria bacterium
AGTCTTTCCCAATCCATTGAATGGCAAGCTATTTTACCCACTCTAACTACTGATAATGCCACTTCAGTTGAAGAAACAACTGCTACCTTAAACGGCACTCTGACTGATGATGGAGGAGAAAATTGTCAATACCGATTTGAATATGATACTGATAGCGGGGAGTCTTACGCAAATAATACTGGCTGGACAGGTAACCTAACCACTGGCCAATCCTTTAGCGAAGATATTACTAGTTTAACTAAGGGCGAACTTTATTATTTTAGAGCCCAGGCTAAAAATAGTGCTGGAACTGGTTCAGGAAATGAATTAACTTTATTAACTAAACCTGGCCAGCCTACCAGTTTAGCCGTAACCGCTAAGACCAAAGATTCAATCTCTTTATCCTGGACCAAAAGGGAAGGGGCTCAAAAGACTTTAATTAGATATGATACTTCTGGTTATCCTGCTGATATCTCCAGCGGGACCGAAGGTTACAATGACACTGGAACTACTGCCACCATTAGCAGTTTAACCAATGGTCAGATTTATTACTTTAGAGCCTGGTCTTATGCGACAGAAGGAGGTAAAGAAAAATATTCTGATTCATATAGTGAGGTTTCAGACTACACTAATCCTGGAGATACCTCAAATTTAACTATTTCTAATCCGACTCCTAATTCTTTAGATTTATCCTGGACCAAAGGAACTGGAGCTAATAAAACTTTAATCAGAAGGAAAACCGAAAGCTATCCTAGTTCAAAAGAAGATGGAACCCAAGTTTACTTTGATACTGGAAATAGTACTACTGATTCAAATTTAAGTCCTAATGCTCTTTATTATTATCGAGCTTGGGCTTATGATTCTGACTCCGGTTATTATTCGGATAGCTATGGTGAGGTTAATGGAAGAACCTTGGCAAATGTGCCTTCTAATCTGTCTTTAACTGCTGATTCCCAAAATCAGATTACGGCTACCTGGCAAGCTAATTCCAACCCAGAAGGGACAGAATATTTTTGTGAAAATATAACTGCCGGCACCAATTCTGGCTGGATTATTACTACCAGCTGGCAATCAACTAATCTCTCTGCTGGAACTGAATATAGTTTCAGAGTTAAAGCCAGGAATGGAGATGAAGTCTCCGCCAGTTTTACTGATGAAGCTACTCAATTAACTTTAAGTGCTCCAGGTGGCGCTGTTATTATTCCTCCTCCGCCACCACCAAAAGGAATTATTCCAGAAAAACCAATTGAAGCAAAACCAATTTTTGAAGTGCCGGAAGTAATTAA
>CAZWDF010000026.1:0-9580 GCA_964632335.1 uncultured Candidatus Saccharibacteria bacterium
AGGAGATAAATAAACAAGAGCCAACGTTTGAGAAAGGCCCATTAGGATTACCGGATTTTTCAAAACCTATCCCCTCCGAAAAGCCATTCTCTCTCCGAGAAAGAATTAAGGCTACTTTGCGCGGGCTTACGGGAGAGGAAAAAAGGACTTCCAGCGAAATTATAAATAAAATGGGAGAAGAAGCAGGCATACCTAAAATACCTGGTTTAGGGCTTGGTGTGAATATAGCAACTGACCCGTTGACTTATTTAGGCGCACCGATTTTTAAAGTTATTGGAAAAGGTCTCGGCGCCACTGGCAAGTTGGCTCAAAAGGTACCCTTAATAGCTGAAACTACTGAAAAAATTGGTGAAGCGGCTAAACCTGTCGTTACTGCTTTTCAAAAAGCATTTCGCACTTCAACGGGTATCCCGCAATTAGATGAACTGGTAAGCAAATACGGCTTAGAAAAGGAATTTTTAAAAGGGCAGGCTTTTAAATATGGCGTAAAAGTCAGGAACGTTCTCCAGAATATTGTTAAAAAAACAGGCCGCTCTATTGATGACGTGAGCAAAGAGGTAGTAAATTTAATTGAATTACCGGAAAAAACTGTTGCAACTTTGCCAGAAACACAAGCATTAGCCAATACCCTAAAAACTCATTTCTCAAATCTTCTCACAACAGAAATGAAGGCAGGCGTGCCGATAACCGCTTTATCTGAAACCAAAAGGGGTATCCAATATTTTCCTCGCATTACTACTCAAGAAGCGCGTCAATATCTATCTCAAGCGAAAATCGGAAATTCAAGGATATGGAATCCTAAAATTGCCAATGCTTTGAGGCGTAAAACAGGTGATTTCACTCTTGATGAATTTAACCTTTTCGCAAAAGAGCACGGTCTTGAAAGTTTGGGTGGCCGTTCAGTAGAGCAATTTTTTATGAAAAATCCTTCTTACGCGGTGGCGATAAGAGGGATTGGATCTGCCAAAGGAGTTACATCCGCACAGTTTATTCAAGACGCGGGCAAGATATTTGGTAAAGAAGCGACTCTGGCCCCGCCAACCTGGCAGGAATTGCCAGAGACATTACAAAAATTATATCCTGCCCTAAAAGGCAAGAAGTTTGACCCAGAGGTATTAGGGGAGATTACCCAGGCTTATGAGAAAGTATTTAACCCAAAAGAGGTTGGGGGATTTTTAAAATTATACGATAATGTTCAAAATTACTGGAAGGCGTGGACGCTCTCGCCTTTTCCTAAATATCATATTAGAAATATGGTCGGAAACCTTTGGAACAATTATTTAGCAGGAGTAGTAAACCCGAAAAGTTACGCAGAAGCAGGAGCATTACAAAATTACAGAAAGACCGGTAATGAGTCAATCCTAAAAGCAGCAGGTTTAACAAAACAGCAGGCGGATGACATCATCCTCAAGTCTGAAAAATTAGGAGTAGTTGGTCAGGGTTGGTTTGGCGCAGACATCCCTTCATCCATAGAACAAGAGGTGGGCAAAGCAAATAAAAATTTATTGTCAGTCAAGGGGCATATTATCGAAAAAGGTAGGGCAGTGGGGACAACAGTCGAAAATAATGCTCGCCTGGCTCACTTTGTGGATAAATTAGGTAAAGGCGCGACCCCCGAAGATGCGGCTATCTCCGTTAAGAAATTTCTATTTGATTATAGCGATTTAACTACTTTTGAAAAACAGGTGATGAAGAGGATGTTTCCTTTTTATACCTGGACGCGCAAAAATATACCCTTACAAGCAGAGCAGTTGTGGAAACAGCCTCAGAAATTTATCCCTATTGAAAAAGCATTGGTAGGAAGAGATCGAAGCGATTTAGAAAAACTTGGGGCCGTTAAGCCCTGGTTGCAGGAAAGGTTACCGGTAGAATTAAAGCGGACAGATAAAACGGTTACTTATTTACCACTGGAAGGGTTATTGCCCGCGGCTGATTTATCTAAAGTAGTAAGGCCTCAAGAAATAGCAGTTGAATTGTTAAGCCCCTATATCAGGACGCCTATTGAGTTGGGCATAAATAAGAGTTTTTTCACTGAGCAGGAAATACAAAAATATCCAGAAGAAACGCAGGAATTCTTAAGGTTAGATATTCCTGTTAAATGGAAATACGCTTTGACTTCGGTTTTCCCACAAGCAAGGATGCTATCCAGCTTAAATACCATAATAAAGAAAAAGGAAAAATCTGAACCATTAACATTAGACGAACAGGCAGTAGAGCATACTTTAAGTAAGGTGTATAAGGAAAACCTTGATGATTTATCATTAAAGGCCATGCAAAAAATACAAATTAAAGTCAATGATTTAAAGCGAGCGCATAGATGGGCTATCCGTAAGGGTAGAGATAAAGAAGCAGATAGAATATCGGAGACGATTAAGAAGACTATAGAGGAGATGGATAAATTTTAGTCTGCTGTTCCTTGATAATGTTCGGCTGGATCGTAATAATCTTCCGCTGAAGAGCTAAGAATATTCGGAAAAATCGACACTACTACCTTCCGAGTAGAGAAAACTGAAAAAGAGATTATTAGCAATATAAGTAGGATTAAAAATGCTTTATCTTTAGGAAAAGAAAAAACCAGATAAAGCAAACAGATTATCAGTAGGCCAATAGTAGCGAATGGGGAGATGACGTAAAAGAATCTATACCATTCAATAATTAGGCCGAGGCAGATAAGGATAGTTAAAAAAAAGACAATAATTCGCCAAAATATTTTCATTGTTCTTTGTAATTTTTATTCATCGTCAAGCCATTTTACACGGCTATTGTTTGTGCCGTAATATTCGCTTGATGAATTGTTCCGGTAGTAGTTCGAGCCAGTTTCCCCGGTAAAGGGATTAGAGTTGCCTTTATAGGAGTAGTTGTCCTGGACAGTATCGTTGGGTTCCGAGCGGGAATACCCCTCGACATAGGTGCCGTCTTTGCGGGTATAGCCATTGACCCAGGTTTGAGCGAACGAGGTAGAAACAAAGATGAGAAGCAAGAGGATAGTTAAAAGTAGTTTTTTCACGTTAACCCCCTTTGTTAAGGTTAACCAAAGTATATATTATAAATAAGCAGCTGTAAAGGAAAATACAATGAAAACTCTCTTTAGCAGTGTCAGTAGCAAATGCGCGCAATGTACCAAAGAATGTAAGCAGAGCGGCCTGGCTAAGGTCATTATGTGCCGGATGTTCAAGCCCTTGCGGCCTTCAAGCACAAGAAAACATCACAAATAAGCGCAGAGGAGCGATATTTTATGGCAAGGGTAAGGGGGCGGGTTTTAAGATCGTGGCTCTACGGGGCTAAAAAAGGGGTCAGAAATGAACGAAAAAGTGCTTATAGGGGTTCCAACTTCCAGAACGGTGTGGGGAGATTGCTTAAAATCTCTTTTAGGGCTGGCCCAGTATAATCACGACAGCGTTGACTTTAGCGTGGTAGTTGGTTGTGAGGTAGGCGTAGCGCGGGATAACATGGTCAAACAGACTCTTGACGGCGGTTATAAAGGGCTTTGTTTCATAGATTCAGACCAGACATTTCCGCCGGACGCTCTTGATATGCTGGTAAGGACTGATAGGGACGTGATCGGCTATGTAATAAGGGCAAGCCGGCAGGAGTGTCTTAATATGGGGAATTTCTGCCCCAATAAATATCAGCAGATGGCTTTAACGGAATACCCTAAAGACAGTGTATTTGAGGTTGACTGGATAGGTAATGGTTTTACGTATGTCAAAAGAGAAGTCCTGGAGAAAATTTCTTATTCCTGGTTTCACGCGGAGTATGTGGCTGATGGAGAAGGCAGGATGTTCAGATTACATTCGGATTTTAATTTCAGTTTAAAGGTCAAAGAGGCGGGTTTCAAAATCTGGTGTTCTTCGCAGGCGAGGATTGGGCACATGAGCATTATTGCGCGATTCCCGCCTAATGAGGTAATGGAGAAATGATTGATACTGATTTTATCAATAGACCTTCTGACGGATTGAGGTTATATATCGCGGCTGGGTATATTATCGCGACAGTTAAATTTAACGACATTAAAACCATAGGTGATTATGGCTGCGGTGCAGGCGGTTTAATGAAATTCTTAAAACATAATTTGCCCGATAAAGACATCTTCGGTTATGACATGGTTCCCGATAATGTCAGTTATTGTAAGAGCCAGGGATTAAATGTTGAGTTAAAAGACATTACCAAAGACACTTTTAACTTCGGCGATTTAGTCGTAATAACTGAAACATTGGAGCATTTGTCGGACCCGACAGAGTTTCTAAAAAAAATACCAAAAGGTACTTGGCTTATAGCGAGCGTTCCTTGCAATGAAACACAAGATAGGCGCGACCCTTCGCATTTGCACGTTTGGGAAAATGATAGTTTTGGAGAGATGCTGCGCGAATGCCATTTTGATATTCACCATTTTGATAGGGCGTTTATTTGCCAAATAGTAGTAGCGAAAAGGCGGGATAATGATTAGTTGGGTGCTTACAGCGAGAGACGATAACTATGAAAGCGAAGGCGTGGAGAATTACACCATGAAACGCCTCAACATAACTTTAGGCTCTATCTACGCGTTAGGAGCAGATAGCGAAGTCATCTTAGTCGAGTTTTGCCCTGGGCCCCAGGACGGCTCTTTAAAAGAAAGCGTTAAGCATTATCCTGTCAAGGTAATTACAGTTAAAAGGGGACTCTTGGACTTATTGCAGGAAGAATCAAAGCCCTTAAACCTTCCCTTTTATGAATACCTGGCTAAAGACATAGGTATTAAAAAAGCGACAGGGGATTTTGTTATCGCCTGCAACCCTGATAATATCTTCCCCTCTATTAACTTCGACGAGACAATAAGGGATATGGAAAAAGGTTATATTGTTATAGGGGCGAGGAATGAAATACCGAAAGAATACGCCGAATTAGATACGCCTTCGCTCATAACTTTAGCTGAAAATGGCGAATTTAAGGTTATGGCGAGGTTCGCTACCGCTTCGGGAGATTTTACGGGATTTAAGAAAGAATTATACGCCAAAATAGGCGGGTATCCAATGGTTCACGGGAATTGGCACATGGACAATTTGTTTCTTGATAAAGCAAGACTTTCAGGATACGAGGTATCTATGCCTTATAGCTACTATCATTTAAACCATAGCAAAGACTGCAAGGGTGCGCAAGGACGCCCCACTAACTGGCAGGAATTTAAGCCGATCGGCAAGAAGATACTGGGCACAATAGGGGAGTTTATAGATGTTTAGCGGCAGAATTTTGGCGCATAAAGATAAAATCGAGCAAATTAAAAACGGGAAGTTTCCTGTCCCGACATTTGCATGTCTACAACTATGCTACGCTTGCAACCAGAATTGCCGAAGCTGCGGGTTTGAAGAATGGAACAAAGGCTTTATCCCTAAAGAAGAAGACGTTTTCAAGATTGTAAATGAACTGATGGATTATGGGGTAAAAGTGTTTGAATTCTCTGGGGCCGGCGAACCGACTTTAATGCCGTATCTGGGAAAACTTATTAGTTATATCGTATTGAAAAATTGTGATTATAGTCTTCTCACAAATGGCGTGGCGTTGAGCCCGTCTTTGATAGAAGTTGTGGCTCAGACTGCCACCTATTGCCGCATAAGCCTTGAAACAGGGGACAGAGAGCTTTACAAAAAATACAAGCGGGTCCCCGAATGGCACTTTGACAAAGTAATTGAAAATATCAAGCAGTTGGTTCAATCAAAGCACCCTGATACCCAAATAAGTGTCAAGTTCGATTTAGACTGTATTCTTAAAAATCATATTGAGCAATCATTCGAATTAGCCGCGCGATTAGGCGTGGACTTGGCGGTGTTTAAGTCTATGGCAGGTGAAAATGCCCCATCTGAAAACGATAAAATAGAGGCGGAGCGCGAACTTAACCAATTATTAAAAGACTATAACGGGAAAACGAAATTCATAAATTCTTTTTGCTATGATAAAACTGTCCCGCAATGCTGGCTCAATTCTTTGCATACTGTAATTGACGGCTATGGAGATGTGTATATATGTTGTTATTATTACGGACATTCAGACCATAAGTTAGGGAATTTATATGATAAATCTTTTAAGGAAATCTGGGAGTCTCAGGAGCATTGGGATAAAATCAGGAATATCAAAAAAGAAAATTGCGCCAAATTTGACTGCAAATTTTTCGGCCACCATAAAGTAGTAGCAGAAACGATGAGAAGGGGAAGGCTTAATATTGTATGAGAAAATACAAATTTGATTTTATATTGGCAAGGTATTCAGGGGCGGTAATCAGTTTACTTTTAGCGATTTTAATTGGGGTTGTGCAATGGAACGCTTGCGAGATGAAAACCGATATCAGAGAATTGCGAGCGCTGTTAAATAAATTTAGCGAAAAAGTTGTTTTTAAGGATACTTATGTCAGGGATATGGATAGTCTCAAATATGACGTAAACTGCTTAAGGCAAAAAAGCAATGGCAAATCTACTGAATAGTAAGTGTTTGCATGATTTAAAACGGGTCAGTAATAGATTATGCGACCTCGAAAAAGACACAGAGCGTATTGAAGCGGACGCAAGGAAAGTAAAGCAAGATATAGGTAAAATCCGAGCCGCGTTAGACAGGTTGTTTTTGGACACAACAAAGAAGGGGGTATCAAATGAGCAAAATCAGCAAGGTGTTAAAATTGGTTGACAGGAAGCTGTTGATCGCAGTTTTGGCGGCAGCCGGCAATGTTATCCTGGCGTTTCTGAGCAGGTATATATTGCCTTCTGTTTGCATAGGCGGGGTCGCGATAATAACTTTTGTCGCCTGCCTTTTGGTCAGGGTAGATGGATAAAGAAAAGTTCAATTTAAAATACCTTCTCACGGGGGAAGGTAAAAAGGACTGGTTTAAGGCGTGGGGCAATGGTGTCAAGATTTTGATTTCCGTTGCCCTGGCCGCCATTCTTTGCATTGGTATCCTGGGCGTTTATAGGTTTTTCTTCCCTAAGAAAACACCACAGACACAGAACATTACAGTTGAGTCGGGAGGGCATGCTACGATAATCCAGAACGAAAGCAAGGACTGGGAGATTGGCGTGTTCGCAGGCGCGCTAAGCTATGATAACAAGAACGGCGGTATCGTTGGGGTACATATAAGCCGCCGGTGGTAATGCTATGCCAAAATCCCGGATATTAAAATGCAAAAGGTGTGAATACTTTGTTGTTTGCACCTCGTACATTATTACGTACCTTACCTTTATCAATTCAAAAGTATCCTGCCGAAGATTAGAAAATATTCTTTGCAAACTTCATAACCGGTAAATCCTCGACGAGAAACTTTCTAAACAAAAATAATTTAAAAATAAACTTGACAATTAACAAGTATGATGTTATACTCTGACTACCATTAACAAAAGGAGCCAACATGAAAACGCTAAAAATCAGAAGAGGCATTTATATCAAAGAGGACAACTGGGGGAAATTACAAGATGCGGTTTATTTTTTAAGAAAAGAAAAAATCTCTATGAGTATATCTGAAATCATAGACGCTTGTCTTGATACCTTATCTGCGAAAGATGTAGTTGTGAAGGCAAAGAGGCTTTGGGAAACGACCAGGAAAAGGAAAGAATAATTTATGAAAATGGTAGCTTCTGAAAAAATATACGCTGATAACTTAAGCAAAAGAAAAATAAGATATGTCTACCCATGCAAAAGATTTGTAATGGGTGAGCAAACATACAGACCAGATTTTTATCTCCCCGATAAGGACTTATACGTAGAAGTAATGAATTCTTTTCTTACGAAAGAGAAACTGCATAAATTGGAGACATTTAAAAAATATTATCCCGATGTTAAGATTAAAATTGTCGATATAAATGACAGGCCGATTAAAGTACCGACAAGAATCAAAAACGATAATGAGTATCTATTTATTAAAGCACCTCGGCGATGTTTTTATATTGACAGAAGTATCATTGAAAAATTAAACGACGCGACATATTTTTACCGCAAGGAAACTAAGAAGCATTTAAGCATGTCGGCACTTCTTAATATGTGCCTGACAAAAATGACAGCGAGGCAGATATTGAAGCATTGTCTTGATTGCAATGAAAGGGGTAAATAATGTTTCAAAGGTATGAACAGGTAGGCGATCAGACCAAGTGGGAACTTATCCAGGTCAGGGTCAGCAAGGATTTTAAAGACCGATTGAAACTTGTTTGTAAGGTCAATGAAACAAGCGTCTCAGAGATTACAAGAGCTTTCTGGCGCGCGTGGATTACATCAGAGCAAGTGGATCCAAACCCGGCGCCCAAGGAAAGCAGGTTTGAGTGGTCTTTTGATAGAGTGGTAAAATACTTTAGGCCCAAGAGCAAAAATAGTAATTAGATTTTTCTTGACAAGTTAAGGGTGTTGGAGTAAGTTTAAGATGTTCTTTAAAAGCGTTCTTTGACAGGATTAAGAGCAAATGGCCGTCAGCTCGGCTATTTTTAAAATGGGGATATGTCCTATAATATATCAGATACTGTTGATATAAAATAATACATTCCCCAAGATTAAACCGAGTTGATGTTAATACATTAGCTCGGTTTTTTTATTTATCCTGCCAAATGAACCGCATTAAAAATCTGTAATTACAAAATCATACAAAGGTAATGACGATGAAAAGTCCAGCGAGCAGTAAAAAGAAAGGTAGTTTTCTTATGTCTAAGCTTGTGGAGAGTAAGACTACCATCTTTGTCCAAGTATTTTGCGCGAGCTTATGCTTGGTTGCCTCGCTGGCACTCTCCACTTCATGTTTCGCGTATAGCGATGAACAGCTTGTCAATGCTATTTACATATCTGAAGGCGGCCCAAAGGCGCAGTATCTCTACGGCATCCGCTCAGTCAAGTATAAGAATGCGCAGGAAGCGCGGCAAATCTGTCTTAATACAATCCGCAAAAATAAAATCCGATTTTCAAAGCAAGCTAAATATAAAGATTATCTCGAATTTTTGGCAAGCCGGTATTGCCCTATCGGGTGCGATAACGACAGAGGGGCAAATCGTTTTTGGCTTAAAAATGTCAGGTACCACTTACAGAAAGGGGGTGATTAGAGATGCTTACTTACACACACATCAAAATTGAAGGTAGCGAGAAATTCGAGCTATGGGACAGTGGCGCAGGAGAAACGAAACGTTACAACCTTGAGATAAAAAATGACTCAAAAAAGGCCACAATCACATTAACAGAGCTCGCTTTCGAGCAACTATGCGAGATATTAAACTGCAAAAAAGCTCTGGGTGAAAGCGACAAATATTTAAAAAGGGTAAAAAATGGGCAGTCGGTATTGGTGCGCTAAACATCAAAAAGAAGTGAGGAAATCAAAGGCATTTAACAACTGCCTGATAAAAAGGTGTCCTCACTTGAAAACAAGATTGAAAGGAAAAGCAAAATGAAAATACAAATTAAAAATAAATACACGGATAAAGTAATTATTGAAGGCGAAGCGGAGTCTTTAAAGGAGTTCTTAGAAAAAAATCGTAAGGCTAACCTTTCTTGGGCTAACCTTTCTGAGGCTAACCTTTCTGAGGCTAACCTTTCTTGGGCTAACCTTTCTGAGGCTAACCTTTCTAAGGCTAACCTTTCTGAGGCTGACCTT
>CAZWDF010000026.1:9680-11214 GCA_964632335.1 uncultured Candidatus Saccharibacteria bacterium
TAACCTTTCTGAGGCTGACCTTTCTTGGGCTAACCTTTCTGAGGCTGACCTTTCTAAGGCTAACCTTTGGAAAACAAAAATCAAAATTACCCAGCAAGCAGATTTAATAAAAAGTCTGAGGATAATTGTAGAGGAATAACAATGAAGTATAAAATCGAGATACCTGGTCAGGAATTTTTCGTCAAAGCCGAAAGTAAACTTGACGCTTCCGTAGGCGCCATTGAAAAAGTCCAGGAAGATATGGATATCACGCAGGTTTGCGAGGAGTGCGGTAAGGTGCTGGAGCTTGACGAAGAAAAGAACGCAGGGCTTTGTATGCCTTGCAATGATAAACACCAGGAAGTTATGCGGCCTAAACACCCAGACGCAAAATAAAAGGAGAGTAAGAAAATGGAAAAAGGTAAAGAGATAGCAAAAAAAGAGTTAGCTAATAAACCAACTGACGTCAAGAGTATCTTAACTTCTGACGTAATGAAGAAGCAATTTGCTCTTGCGCTGCCGAAACACTTATCGCCAGAGAGGTTCGTAAGGATAGCTTTAACGGCTATAAACAGGACTCCTAAGCTTTTGCAATGCACGAAGGAAAGCCTGTTTGCCTGTCTTTTGGATCTATCACAGCTCGGCCTTGAGCCGGACGGCAGAAAAGCCCACTTAATACCTTACGGCGACAAATGCACGCTCATCATAGACTATAAGGGGCTTGTCGCTCTCGCGCGGAGAAGCGGGGAGATATCTGATATTCACGCCGACGTAGTCTATTCAAACGATGAATTTCAATATTCGTTTGGCTCAGACGGCAAGCTTGTCCATAAGCCAGCTATTAAAGACCGAGGCGATGTAGTAGCGGCGTACTCGTTTGTCCGGCTAAAAGACGGGTCCTCAAGCTATGAGGTTATGAACCAAGAGGAAATAGACGCGATAAAGAAAAGGTCAAAGGCCGGGACAAGCGGGCCATGGGTTTCTGATTGGGCTGAAATGGCTAAAAAAACAGTCTTTCGCAGACATTCAAAATGGCTTCCGGTATCAGCGGAATTCCAGGAAGCTATCGAGAAAGACTACGATGCCGCAAAGGACATTGTTACCACGGCGGAGATTGCGGAGATACCTATGCCGAAAGCCAGAGAAGAGGCAGCGGGCCCAAGCGATTCGGCTCCCGCAGAACGCGAAGCTGGACAGGAAGGATGATGATATGCCAAGTGGAATTTACGGACATAAACCGTGTTCTGAAAAAACTAAAAAGAAAATAAGTAATAAGTTAAAAGGGTGCAAGATTCCCGCTGAAGTAATTAAAAAACGCTCTGCAACTTATCTCAAAAATAATCATCGAGGCTGCAACAACCATAGTTGGAAAGGTGGAATTTGGAAACATCATACAGGTTACGTTTATGTTTATTCGCCAGAACACCCCTTCCGAGATAAAGATAACTATGTAAAAAGAAGCCGTCTTGTAATGGAATCTATCGTTAATAGATTTCTCAAAAGAACAGAAGTCGTTCATCACATTAATGGGATTAAAGATGATGATAGACCTGAG
>CAZWDF010000027.1:0-10538 GCA_964632335.1 uncultured Candidatus Saccharibacteria bacterium
CCCTGGCCTGGACCCAGGTGCGGAAGGCGTCGTAGGCATTGGGTCCGGCGAACTGGGCGACCTGGCGCAGCATGCCTGTGTTGGCCCCCTCGGCCATCACCTCAACCACCAAGCACTTTCCGGCGGAGCACTCGACGTACATCGCCTGCTTGCCGAAGACCTTGCCCGGCAGGGTTGTCAGCCGGGCCTCCAACCGGGCTATGGTGGCCGCCATCTGCTTGACGTCGTTTTCGGCCGTGCTGGCCTCTTTCTGCAAGGCCTGCCCCTTCTTGATCGCATCTTCCTGCTCGCTGGCCAGAATCTTGTTTGCCAGGAACAGCGACTTGACGGCCTTTTCCTTGGACTCCACCACGATCGGGTCAACCGGGATGCCGGCGCCGAGCTTGTCGACAGTCTTGCTATTCTCGGAGACCTCATCGCGAAGCTTGTCCCGGCGTGCGGTCATCTCGGCGATATTCTTGCCAACGGCCTTGCTGCGATCCGGCGGGCCGGCCTTGCGCTGCGTCAGCTCCAGTGCCAGCAGCAGCGTCGTAAGGACCATTATGCCCGTCACGCAGGAGATGATGTCCTGAAACGAGAACAGGCTCATCGGCGGCTCCTGCACTCTGTCGCGGCGACTCATGATCTCACCCCAGCCTGTCGAAGGAGGTCAGCCGCAGCCTGCCTACAAGGTGGCGCTGGCAGTAGTTCTTGCACTCGTCCATCATCTCCTCCTCGCCCTTGCGGACCATGACAAGCAGCAGTTGGATTCCCAGTGCCGCCACGAGCGCGACGTACGTGGTGTCGAAAGCGGTGGAGAGGCCGGCCGTGACGCCCTGAAGCGCCGGGCGGAGCTGGGCTATGTCGGAAGCGTTTATCAGCACGCCGCCGAAAGCGCCGATCGCGATGCCAAGCCCTTGCACGGTCCCGATGAACCCGAGCACCGGGATCGCCCAGATCAGCCCTTTGACCAGGCTGTAACTGGATTCCATCACATCCTCGTCGTTTGACGCCTGGGACTGGAGCACGTTGTCCAGATCGCCCACATGCCCCATGTTCTTGAGGTTCGACAGGGCCTGATCGATCCTGGCAAACAGGATGAATCTGCTGGAGTCGTCGCACTCCTGCCGCAGCTTCGTAAGAATGTGCCCCACCGTGGCGGGCGAAAGCACGAAGTCCGCCTCTGGTGGCACAAGATCCTTGAACTCCAGGGCCTTGCGCTGCACCTTCACCTTCGTCCACTTCACCAGTACGATCAGCAGCGCCCAGAAGGAAAAGAAGACCTCCAGGTATTGAAAGATTCCCCTGCGGGTAAATATCTGGACCACGAGCTCGCCGGGAAAGGGGCTCAGGGCGGCGTAGAACCCAACCGTGATGATCGCCGCAACCACGACCCACGTCAGGTTATTCACCCGTGTGAAGCGAGCCCCGCGGATGCCCAGTTTCGCCTCGATGTCGTCCCGATACCATGAAAACCGAACATGCTCTTTTGCCATATTGTCACCGTTACTCAGCTTGCTCCCGCCACCTGTCCCATTGCCGACTCGACTCGCGACGCCAATACCTCCGACAGCCCCGCCGCGGCCAGGGCGCCCAGCGTATACGCCACAACCACCAGCCGCAACACCTGCACCAGCACAAACCGATCCCCGAACCCGCTGCCCGTGGCGCCGATGAAACCCGCGATAATGGCCACCAGCGCCAGCACCGCCAGGCCTACGATCGAAAGAACCACCGCCGCCTTGGACGCCCCCGGCCTGGCCAGGCGCGACAAACCGACGATCAGCCCCATCACCCCCCCGGCTAGAACCACCAGCCAGCCCAGGCCCGCCACAACGACCGCCAGGATTATCCAACCCCGATCCGAACTGTTCAAGCCTGCAGCCGCCAGCGCCCACACGGTGGCGCCGCCTGCCGGCAGCGACACCGCGCACGCGGCCGCACCCGCGGCGATCTGCCATGCCCGCATGCCTCCGGCTGCCGGCGCCGCAAGACGCAGCAGGGAAACCCCTATCATTGCCGCCACCGTCAGCGGCATGGGCACCGCAATGGCCAGGGCAACGCTACCACCGGGGCTCAGCCCAATCGCCGCCGTCAGCAGCAGCGCCGCGACCGCCGACGCCGCCAGGTAGACCCAGCCCCGCCACTGTCCGCGAATGAGGACCGGCACGAAAGTAAGCGCAGCCCCCATAAGCATCCCATATATGCAGAACAGCAACAAGGAGATCTGCGAACTGAGGTTCCACCACCATTGAAGCCCGTTGGCTCCGCGAGCGTGCGGCACCAGCAGGCAGAACAGCACCACGCCAGCCGTGCAGATTCCCTGCGTAAGACTGAGCCTGCCGACCTTCGCCGAGAGCCCTCTGCCTGGCACTGCCGGCCCGGGCGATGAATCCCCCGGCCGACCGGCGGAGGAGGGGATTCCCTGCGCCGCCGGCCAGGAGGCACTCCCGGCCGGGGAGTAGCCCTGGACCACCGGTGACAATACTGGCGCCGCATCGTCCTGGACGACCGACAGTTCAGGCGGCGCCGCGCCGGCCTCGGTCTGCTCCGCCATGGCGGCCGACGCACGGCGGGCGGCGTGGAAAAGCTGCTCCAGCCGGTTTGCCGACTGCCACGTCTGCCCGTCGGCCGAGACTTCGTGAGCCCGCGACAGCGTGCCCATGTTGGCCATTCGCTGGAGTTCATCGGCGCCGAACGGTCCAGTCACGCGCCCGCGGATGCGAAGATAGTAGACCTTGTCCGACACTAGAGGGAGCCTCCCTGCCTGAGCAGCACCATGGTTCCTTCGGGCATCGAGTCTGCCTCGGAACGCCCGATCCGCACCCGCCCACCGGCCAGCAGGCCGATCACGCGAAGCCGAGCCGGGCCGCCTGACGGCTCGAAGACGGCATGGACAGCCCGGCTCTCCGGCCCAACCGGGTCGGCAAGCAACACCCGCCATTGACCGTTCACCCGAATCAGCACCCCCCTGCCGGCGGTCTTGTCGCAGAGCCCGCGAAGGACATCAAACTCGCCTTCGCCCGGCGCCGCCCGCGTGGCGGGTGAAGTCTCTGGCAAGCCGTTGGCCCGCTCCAGGCGGTCGCGGTAGGCCGTCAGCACCTCCGTCAGCGGCGAGCCGGTCTGGCTCTGGAGATATGACTGGAGGAGCACAAGCCGCCGATCTGATTCCCCGGCCGACCGCGGCTGCCATTCTGCCAGCCAGGGACGAACCACGTTGAGCCCGTCATGCACCGCCTGCCAGAGAGGGCGCTGCCTGGCGGCCAAGCGGAAATCGGCGTTCTTGGGCGAATCCGGATACCGCGTCACGAAGGCGTCGAGCGTCTCGCACAGTTCGGCCGGTGAGCGGAGATAGTCCCTCAACTCGGGCAACACGTCCGTAGGGCTATCGATCTCGGCCTTGAGGCACACCACCCAGAGTTCCACCCGCCAGCCGTGAACGTCCGCGGCCAGGCGGGCGAGCGGCGCCTTTCGTTCCGGGTCGATGTCCCCCTCGGCCTGGAGGGAGTCGAGCGTCCTGCCGAGGTCGGCTATTGTCCGCGCGAAGGCGACGGGGTCCGCGGCGGCCTGGTTCATCCGCACGGCCGAGAATTGCTCGCGCAGCGTGTCCAGCCTGGCGGCGAAGCTGCGTGCCCGGCCCTCCTGGCGGCCCAGGTCCTGTTGGGCAACGGCGTTTTCGAGGCGAAGCAACTCGAGCTGTTCCTCGTCGGTCCGCGCGAGCTTGCGGGCCTGGTCGATGGCATTCCAGTTCGGATCGGCGGCCGGCTCCAGATGGGCCCGACTGACGGCGTCGGCAAAGGCCGACCGGCGGCGCGGCTCATCGGCAAGGGCCTTGTCGAGCGAGGCCTTGAACGCGGCAATGCCCGCCGTCGCCGCCACGGGCGGGTCGTTCTTGTCGAGCCATCGCAACAGGTCAGCGGCCCGTTCGATCCGGCCTCGCTTGAGCAGGTCCGACAGCGAGACCGCATACTGACGCTGCCTGGTTTCGAGCATGCCTTGGCGGACCCTGGCGGCCAGGTGAGCCCCGACCAATACGGCAGCGGCCAAGAGCAGGGCCAACACGAGGCGGAAGATCACTCGCCGGCGGCGAAGGGATCCCTCGCTGTTGGACGCGTGGGGCATTGAGTTGTCCCCTTCGACATTCATGGCTTTTTGGGACCCTTTTGGATGAACACCATGCTTCCCTCCGGCACCGGCGGCTTCTCTGCCGCGAAGACCAACTTCCCGTCCGGACCCACGTCGGCGATCTTCTGCAAGACCAGGCCTGAAGTTCCCGACTCGACGGCCGCACAGACTATCATGCCCGGCAACAGGGACGATTGTCCCGATCCGCGCAGCTCCCACTTGCCCGCCAGACGAAGCAACACTCCCCGGCCGAGGAACAGTTGCCCCGGCAGCGCGCGCAGCAGCGAGGCCCTCCTGGCGGCCGGGACCGACGGGTCCATCCGCCCGATCTTCTTCAGGGCGTTTGTGGACAAGGCGCGCTTCTCCTTGGCGCGGTCGTCGTTGGGGTTGGGCCACGGCACGGGCGGGTCCTCGTTCAACATGAGCCCCGTAAGGGTCTTCAGGGCCCCGTCGATCTGCTCGTTCGCCCCCCAGCCGCAGGTCTTGGCCGTCCGCAGCACGACATCAAGGATCATGGCACGCGCGATCGGGTCCAGCGGCGGGACGGTTTCTCTTTCGGCCTTGGCCGGTTCTGTTTCGGCCGAGGCCGGATCGTACTCCAGGACGGCGTTGGCGATATCCAGGCCGATTCGATCCCAGTTGGCGGCACTGACCTCCGAAACCATTCGGCGGACCTTGGTACACAGCCGCGCGTGAGCGCTAAGCACCGGCTTGGGTATCGGCACGGAGGCCTCCTTGCAGTCTATGATTGCCAAGTCGGCCTCGTCGGTGCTCAGGGCTGGAATGTAGCTCATGCGCCATCCGCCCAGCGTGCCTTTGTCTTGCGGCTTGGCGTCCTTGAGGCAGTAGTAGACCTGCCCGTGATACTCGAAGGCATAGACCTGCATGAGGACGTTGGCCAGCCGTTCCGAAAGGGCTTGCCACTCCTCGCGGTCGCCGGCGCCGCCGGGCACGATGGCGAGGTAGGCCAGGTACTCTTCAACCGGCTTGCGGTACGGCGCCTTGGGGTATTTCTTGTAGAACGCGGCCGCGGCATCGGCGTATTCCTTGCGTTTTTCCGCAGTCGCCGGCAACGGCGTTTCCGTCCAGCCGCCGGCCATGGCCTGAAGTTCCATTATGCACGACCAATCGGCCGCGCCCTCGGCGGCACTACGGAACGCCGCCTTCCTGGGCGATTCGGGGAAATTCGCGGCAAAGTCCTTCAAGGCCGCTACCAGCGACTCGGGCGTGGCGGCGGAATTGCCCACCTGTCGAACGGCGGTTTCTTCAACCTCGCCCTTTTGCCGACTATCGATGATCGCCTCAATCGCCGACTGCTTGCTCTTGAGTTTCAGCTCGATGGCCCGCAGCCTGCCCACGATTAGCCTTTCCAGCAGTTCCCGGTGCTGCTCGGGCAGCGAGGCAACCCGCGCGGAGAAGTCGGCGGAAAGCCTCGTGTGCTCCTCCTGCCGCTTCGCGAAGGCGCGCTGCACGTCGGTGTTGCCGGCGCGGATCGCCTCCGGGCCGGCCTGCATGAGCCCGCGAATCTCGTCGCTCGACAGCTCCTTGTCGATAGCCTGCTCCAGTTCGTCGGCCCTCTTGAGCAGATCGCCCGCGGCCTCCTCCAGCTTCTTTCTCCAGAAGTCGTCGAATTCCCTCTCCCAGCGGATGAGGACGAGCTTCTCGGCGTTCGAACGAGCCATCGCCTTGGCGCGGTCCCAGGCGCCGCGGTCCGGATTCTCCAGCCCGGACTCCCGAAGCCTGCGCATGGCCTCGTTGAACTGCTGTATCCTCGACTCGCGCTGGCGGATCGCGCCGAGGAGCTTTTGCCGGGTGGCCGCGATCTCCGCGTCCGCGGCGAACCAGGGCGTGTCCTTCTCAAGCTTCTTGAAATGCGCGCTTGCCAGATCGATCTCCGCCTCGTTGTCGCCTTCGCGCTTGTCCTCAATGCCGATGGCGGCGCCTACAAGCTGGGCAAATCTTAGGCGGGCTTCACGGAGCGCCACCACGCCCTGGTAGTAGTCGATCATCACGGCCACGCCGGCCCCTGCCAGCAGCACCCCCAGGATCGACAGGGCCGCCACCAGGCGGACCTTCCGCCGATGGCCGAGCTCGATCTCGGCGATCCTGGAGCGATATCTCGCCGCCAGGTCGTCGCTGATGGGCTGGTCAAAGCTGAGCACCTCGCGGTAGAGGCGGTTGAGGTCGGCGGCGCCGGTAGGCTCGTCCATCGCCAGCGACAGCGCGCCGCACGCGTTGGCCAACCGCTGTTCCGCCCCGCGCTGCTGCTCGATGCCGCTGGCGAAGTCGCGAATGGGCTGAACCTGCGACTGGAGGTCGTCGGGGGCCTCGATCTGCGCCTGGGCAAGCACCCCGTCCCAGTGCGCCAGCATTGCAGCGCACTCCTCGTATGACGAGGCGGCATATGCGTTGTGCAGCTCCGGCAGGATCTGCTCGAGTTGGCGAATCGCCCGGTCGACCTGGAGCTTTCTTCGGCAGGAGGCAATGCTGCCCGGCAGTTGTTCCCGCACGCCCGAAATCCACTGCCCCTCACTCACCTCCCTGCCCAAGGTTGCCAGGCGGGCCTCGTCCTGCCCCTCGTAAGCGCACTTGGCCTCGGAGGCGATCTCGCGAAGACGCACGGATTCGTACTCGATAATGTCCTTCTCCAGGACCGCGTTGGCCGGGTCCACCTGCCGCAGCGATCGCAGCATCACCAGGCGCTGAGCGATGGGCGCCTCGCCCAGGGACAGCAGGCGCAGGCGCTTCATGAGGTGCGAGGCGGACAAATCGGCCGTGTATGCCTCGTTGAGCTCGCGGGCCACATCCAGCAGCAGCGGCTGGGCGGGCTCGATCTTCTGGGCCATGCAGACGGCGTTCCAGTCGTTGACCCGCACCAGATCAAGCGTGGCCAGCAGGTCCATAAGGTCCGGCTCGACCTCCGCGTGATAGATCGCCTCAGCCCGCAACCCGCGCCGCAGGAAGTCGCCGCACCGCTTCAGGCGCCGGTTGGCTTCCAAGCACAGGGCCGCATACGCCGTGGCCAGGTCCGCCAGTTCCTGGGGACTCTTGGGCGTCTGGGAGATCAGAACCGCGTTGATCTCCGATACTACTTCATATGGGTTGGGCATGGCAATTAGTCTCGACTACTTCCTGATCCGGACCCGGTACACGATCGCACCGTTCGGCAGAACCACCTTCGCCTCGCACCCGGTCGGGTCAGCCGTCCTTGTCTTGGCCGCTTCCTTCAGCAGGTCGGCCTTTTCCACCTCGAGCGCCTTGACGGATTCGTCAATGGCCGCCAGCAGCTTCTTGTTCATGTCGGCGCTGTCATCCGTGGTGCCGCCGCGAAGACCCGTCGTCCGCGATGGTTTCCTGGCATCCTGCGTCTCCTTTGTCTTCTCGACAATCTTGGCCCTCTCCTGCCTGAACTCCGCGATCTCCTTTTCGATCTCAGCGAGCCGCTCGGACTTGGCCTGCGGCACGGCAACGAGCTGCTTCTTGTCCACGTTGAGCGACAACGCGAACAGCACCGCGCCCTGGTAGGAGTATTGAAGCTTGCCGTCCTCCTCGGCGACCGTCCAGTCCGTCGCCGTCTTGCCGGGCCGAAGAGCCATGTCCTGGCCAACTTCGCCCAGGGACGCCGTGCCGGCGATTCCGACCATCCGCAGATCCACGCTGACCGGTTCCGGCTGGAACTTCACCTCGCCGGATTCCGTGGCCGCCGAGATGACCATTCCCTGAATGGACTCATCGACCTTGCTCAGGGCCAGGCCGGCCGGGGAAAAGCTGTTCCACCCCCAGTAAAGGCTCCCATCCTTCATCTCCAACGCGGCTACAACGACCTCCGGCTTTCCCCTGCGCTTGCAGCAGAACTTCACCTCCGTGCCGTCGTCATTGGGTGTCGTGGACATGTTGGCATCGTCGATCTCGCGCAGCGACACCGCCAGCCCGCCTTTGACGCCGCCGCCAACCTTGACCTGGGCTTTCAGCACCATTCCCCACGAGTCCATCTTGCGCGAGGGGAGCTTGAAGAACCGCACGTTGCTCTCGTCGATCTTCTTGCCGGCCTCATCCGCCGGGGCGGACTTGTCGTTGGGGTCCGCCGGGGCGGACTCGGCCTTGGGCGCAACCGCTTTGGGCGCAGTCGCCTTGGGCGCAGCCGCTTTGGGCGCAGTCACCTTGGGCGCAGCCGGCTTGGGCGCAGCCGCCGCCTGGGGCTCAAGGGACCCCGCCACCCACGCCATGCATGCGCAAAGGGCCACAGCCCACCACCGCACCGCGCCCGGCCACAGGCCCGCATTCCTGCTTATTCTCGACATCATGATCAAGTCCTCATCCCCGCCTGAAACCTACTTCGACCGCACAGACACCTCCGCCAGCCGGGCGTCGGAAGGCTTCGAGACAACCCACAAGGTCAGATTGGCTGAGTTGACGACGTCTTGTTTCTCCTTAAGGTCGGCCAGTTTTCCTGGAATCGCCTTTTGATCGGCCTGCGTATTCGCCATTTCCTTGGCAAGTCTGCCCCTTTCTCCATGGGCGTTGGGAATCCCGGACTTCAACTTGTTCTCAATGTCCGCCATATCGAACGAAAGCTTATCCACTTGCTTTCTATCAACTTCCGTCTCTCGATCCTCTAAATCCTTGAGATACTTTTCTGACTCTTCCACAAGCTTCTTCAACTCCTTCAGTTCCTCGACCGGTTCAGGTTTGTTCCGCTGGGCACGGGCCCGTTTTTGCCGGAGGATCTCCAACTTCTTGAGCCCCTCGGCAACATTTGGTCTGCGGTGGAGTTCTTCAATGGTCCCTTCGATACTCGCCTGACGCTTGGCTATCTCCGCCTTCTTTTCTTTCTGCTGCTCCTTCAACTTCGATGGATCGTTGGCCGCAAGGTACTCGTCATTGTCGGTGATCTTCTTATTGAGACTCGTCATTTCCCCTGGCAGATCCGCCATTCGTTTGTTGAGACTATCCAGTCCTTTTTGGATCTCGACAGGCCTCGATGCTTGGTCCCACTGGACCATCACAGTCTCGACCTTCACAACATCATTCCCCGACTTTGACTTCTCGTCACCAAGTCTCAACTGGGCCACCATGACGACCCCCTTCTTGGCGTGTCTGAGCCTTATAGCTCGGCGGTCCACCGGGGAATTTTCTTCAAGCCAACCGCTGTCAGGCTGGCCGACCGCAAATTTAGCTTGCGCGTCGCATTTGTAAACCTTAACGGCAGGCTCGCCCACGACTACCTCCGACTTCTTAACCGCCTCCGGCGAACAGAATTGGTACGTGCGCAATGGCTTGCCCGATTGGTCCATCAACTCCAGAACGGCGTACGGCATTGCGTCGTCCACCGCCTTGCACAGGTCCAGCGGTAAGTATGCCTTAGTCTTCACGCCACCAGGCCCGTCCCTCGTGCCGCCAAGCCCCATGGGCAGTTCCGGCGCCTTGGCCCGCCCGTCGCTGCCCCCGGACTCCTTGAGGGCTCTCTTGACGTGCCAATCACAGACAACCTGGTTGCCCTCCAGCCGGATGGTCCCTATTTCCGGCCCGCGCTTGCCATCTCGCACGCGATGGAAGATTTGAACCTTTCCGTCGTCATCCGGGCCGCCGCCGGCAGGATTAACGATCTCGACAGCATCGCCGAACATGCCTTTAAACCGCAACTTCGCGGCTCCCTTGGGCGCATCCATGCTGATGGTTCTATCTTCGGCCTCTATGCCTGAGAGTTTCGTGACCACGAGCCGGTTCTCCTTCATGTCCACGAACACAATCCCGCCGACGGCCGTGGTCTTTGGCTTGGTTGCCTCCGGGGGGGGCTTGGTGTCCGGTTGGGTTTTTGGCTTTATGCTCACGGGATCGGTGTTGGACGCGACCTGGTCGCCGCGAAGCTTCTTGAGTTCCAGATTGGCCGTCATGAGTCGGTTTTGGCTGTCATCCTTTTCCCGCGTGAGCGTCGCGACCTGGGTTTCCAAGTCGGCGATTCTTCCGGCCTTGGCGTCGGCATCGGCCTTTGCTCTTTCCTTCCCGGTCTCGAGCTCTCCTATCAGTCCCTTCTGGTTGCCCAAATCACTTTCCAGCTTTTTTACTTTGGCGGCCAGTTCGGCGACCTCGCCCTGGGCAGGTGGGGCTGGTGGCTTGGTGAGCTTTGGTATGACAATGCCAAACCCGACTCCCAGCACCAGCAGGGGCCAGAGTATAGCACCCGCCCACAACAGGAGGTTGGGACGGCGCGGGGGGACATACCTTGCCGCGGCGGCCTGCTGCTGGTTGACGCGCAAGACCGGCGCGGGCGTGCCGGCTTGGGCCGGCTTGGGCTTGGTGACCTCGTCCAGCATGTCGTCGAACAAAGGCGACGAGTCCTTCTCAGGCGCCCATCCGCCAACGGGCGGAGAGACGACCACGAACTTGCGGTCCGCGCCGGCCTGTTCGCCCTCGGAGGAACCCGTGCCCGTGCG
>CAZWDF010000028.1:0-10476 GCA_964632335.1 uncultured Candidatus Saccharibacteria bacterium
ATAAGTATTGATATTGAGATTCGATAAATCCACCGGAGAGGTTCCAAAACCAATTGAATTTTCTGGCAAATCGCTATCAGGAATTAAAACCCAATTTTCACCATCAAAATATAAAACTTGATAAAGAATTTGAGTATCTAGTGGCTCCTCATCGCTGAAAGAAAATTCCTGCCAGCTAAGAAAATCTGTTGGAGAGATTGTTGCTGAAGTTAAATAGCCTGGACTCTGATATTGATCATCTATCTTTAATAAATTTACTTTGCCGTCTTCAACGGTGATATCTGAAGATTGAGAAATTTTGCTGGTATCAGAAAAAGTGTCCGAGAAATAATCAATTCCCCAGGGAGAAAGGGTATCTACTGAAAAAGCACTCAATCTGTCAATAGAAAAACTAATCTCAGTCGATTGGCCTTCTAAAACTATTAGATGGGGCTTTTCCGGAGTGGCAATCTCATCAGTTCCATAAGTCCGCTCGGTGCTGTAACCAGATTTAGAAACAACTACCTTATAAGTAGAAGGAACGAGAGGAAAGTTATGTTTTCCATTCAGGGGCTCGAAAAAATCTACTCTTTCGCCTGTTGTCGGATTAAATACTTCTATTAAAGGAGCTCCTCTCGCCTCTTCCCATTTTCCATAAGCATCGAATACTGTAACCGAAAGGATACCACCTGGTTGAGCAGTGCAGGTATTAATCTCTTCAACTTTATTTTTGGGAGCGATATCGGTAACTAATTTCACTTCTCCTGGAAACCTACCTGACCAAGAAACTTTAATTTCTGCTTTTTTATAATCCCAATTACAGGAATCCTGTGCCCCTGTTCCATCTGCTTCATCAACAACATATTTTATTTTTCTCTCAATTTTGTATTCAACATTATTTCTAATAGTAGTGGTGGCTGAATCTAAAATCCCTTGGACAAAAGGAAGGGATGCCTCTTTTGTCCCAACCGATAGATAAAGTAAGTTTCGAATTTTCTCTATTTCTCCATTAGCAATAGCCGTAGCAACAATTTTATTTTTTGATTGAGTTACTACCTTTAACCCTAATTGATAGGCGCCAAAAATTCCCAAAAAAACAACCAACATCAAAGAGGTGCCTACTAAAATATCAATTAAAGTAAATGAATTTTTATCTTTCATATTACTTTATTCCCTGGAGCATCGAATACATCGGTTGAACCATCGAAATGGCAAAAAAACCAACTGCTGCTCCAATGATTAGCATTATTACAGGTTCAATTACCGCAGCCAGATTTTCGGTAGCTCTTCCCACCTCTTCTTCAAAAAAATCAGCAAGTTTTTGTAAGATGCTCGAGGTTTCGCCAGTTTCCTCACCTACGGCAATCATTTGAATTACCGTCAAAGAATAAATATCTTGATAGGGTTTTAAAGCCTCAGATAATTTTTCTCCCTTTCTCACTCTTTCAGCTGCCTCGCTTATTGCTTTTTTAAAATAAATATTTCCCAGGGTCCCAGAGACAATTTCTAAAGCCCTAACAATTGGTACTCCTGAAGCAATAAGAGAACCCAAAGTTCTCACTGTCCGGGCGGCGTTAGTTTTTCTAATTATTGGAGAAACAATAGGAAGTTTTAATAAAAGAGCGTCTATGACTGCTTTTCCTCTTTTTGTCCTCATCGTTTGCAAGAAAAAAAAGATAAAAAAAACCAGGATTAAAATAACCAAGTACCATTTTTCAACTAAAAAAGTGCCTAAATCTATTATAAATTTAGTGGTAACCGGTAATTCAATTTCTAACTCTTTAAAAGTTTCGGCCAATTGCGGGACAACCATTACTAACATTAAAATGCCAATGCCAATCATGGCGCAGATTATCACCGCTGGGTAAATCATCGCTCCCATAATTTTTGATTTTAATTCGTTTTCCTTTTCCATTTGACTAGCTAAGATTTTTAAAATCTCTTCTAAGGTCCCGGATTCTTCACCTACTTTTACCATATTTTGAAATAGTTCAGAGAAAATATTTGGATAGGAAGAAAGCGTTTCAGAAAAACTTTTCCCTTTGATGATATCCTCTTTAATGCCTAATAAGGCTTTTTGAAATTTCTTGCTTTTTGTCTGGCTAGACAAAGTTTCTATAGCTCTCGGCAAGGGGAGACCGGAAGCTATCATCACCTGCAAATTTCTGGTAAAGAACATTTTTTCTTTCAAGTCGACTCCACCAAAAGGAAGAGAGATCGCAAACTTTCTTTCCTTTGCCAAATCAGTTCCAGTTTCAGCTTTAATTAAAATAAAACCCTCCTCTCGCAGTTTTTTGGATAGCTGGTGAATATCTTTTGCTTCCAAAACACCACTCTTTTCTTCCCCTTTTAATGATTTAGCAGTGTAGAAATATTTCGGCATTTTATTCGATAATCACCCTTAATACTTCTTCGATTGAGGTTATTCCTTGGGCTGCTTTGATAAAACCATCTTCGACCATTAGCCTCATTCCTTCTTTTTGAGCCTGAGCTTGAATTTGGGCAGAAGCTGCTCTCTTCACAATTAATTCTTTGATGGTTTCGGTAACCGATAACACTTCATAAATTCCAAGTCTTCCTCGGTACCCCTCTGGACAGTCTTTGGAAGGTTTTGGCCGATAAAACACAACATCTTTGAAATCATCTCTCGGTTTTATTATTTTTTCCTCCTTTAAAATCTTCAGAATTCTATCTAAATCGCAATATTTTCCTAAATTTTTAATTTCCGAATCTTTCAAAGCATATTTCTCTTTTTCCGGGCAAAGTCGCCTAACTAACCTTTGGGCTAAAATACAATTTAGAGTTGAGGAAATCAAAAATGGCTCAGCTTTCATATCAATCAGCCTGGGGATGGAACCTGCAGCATCGGTGGTATGCAAAGTAGACAAAACTAAATGACCGGTCAGGGCGGCATTGATGGCAAGACCAGCAGTTTCGTCATCTCTAATTTCTCCAACCATGATGATATTAGGGTCCTGACGAACTAAAGACCGAAGTCCCGAAGCAAAAGTTAAGCCGATTTTTGGATTAACCTGAGTCTGATTAATTCTGGGCATTCGATATTCGATTGGGTCTTCAACTGTTGAAATGTTTACTCCCGGGCTGTTTAAAATTTCCATCATTGAATAAAGGGTAGTGGTTTTACCACAACCAGTGGGACCTGTGACCAAGAGCATTCCTACCGGTTTTCTTAGATTGTCTTGAATTATTTCTAAGGCCCCCCCTCTCAGCCCCAATTCTTCTAAGGTAAAGGCCTTGGCAGTTTCTGGTAAAAGCCGCATGACAATTTTTTCTCCATCAAAAACTGGTAAAATTGAAACTCGAATTGAATATTTATATTCCTCGGTTTCAACTTTAAAACGGCCGTCCTGAGGTAATCTGTGTTCGTCGAGTTTTAAATTAGATAAAACTTTTACCCTGGCCACAATTCCCGAAGCAACGAGCTTTGGTAAGGTCATCGCGTCATGCAAGATGCCATCAATTCGATAGCGGACTACCACCTCTTTTTCGGTTGGCTCAATATGAATGTCGGAAGCTCTTTGTAAGACGGCGTGCTTTAAAAGCGTATCAACAATTCTGACCACCGGTAATTCCTCGGCAACTTTTTTCAGCTCCTCTTTTTCTTCAATAACTTCTTCTTCTTTAATTACCTTGATTCCTTCGGCTTCTTTTTTAATGAACTCCCCAAACTCAGCCTCCAAAGTTCTTTGATATTGGCGAATAACGTTTTTGATTGAGGCTGAGTTGGTTAACCTGGGTAAAATTCTTAAGGGAGTGGTCTTTTTAATAAACTCAATTGTTCTTAAATCCTCGGGATCTAACATGGCAACCTCCAAATCATTTCCTTGTTTTCTAAAGGCGATGATATTATGACTTCTGGCAATGGGCTCAGGAATAATTTTCAGAGCTTCCGGCGAAACAACTTCTTTTTCCAAATTAACGAAGGGAATTCCTAAAATATAGGCTTCAAGTTTAATTAGCTCTTCTTGAGAGATTAAGCCTTCGGAAACTAAAACGTCGCCAACTTTTTGGTTAGTTTTTTCAGCTTTTTTTTGAGCCGCATCAAACTGTTCCTCAGTAACTAAATTAGCATCCAAAAGAAAGGCTTTTAATTGTTTGGGTTCCACTCTCATATAAGAGCTTTTTTAATTTTCTCCACCACTTCTTCCAAGCTATATTGGGCTTTTACCAAATAAGTGGTTGCTCCTAATCCCAAGGCTTTGTCTACGTCTCCTACCCCTTCAAGATTGGTCAAAACAATCACCGGAATATCTTTAGTTTCCTTATCTTCTTTTAATTTCTTTAAAACTTCAAAGCCATGGATTCTAGGCAAAACCAAATCAAGCAAAATTAAATCTGGCTTTTGACTCTTTGCCAGTCTCAATCCGGTTTCTCCGTCCAAAGCCGAAATTATTTTGTAACTCTCCTGTCTTAAGATATCTCCAAAGGTTTTTTGAAGAGCTGATTCATCTTCAATAAACAGAATTTTCTTCATGAAAATCGATGCTAATATACGAATTGATACTAATTATACGAATATTCGTATCATTCGTATGCATTAGTATATTGGTATCGCGTTATTTAATGGGTAAAGTGAACCAGAAGGTCGACCCCTTCCCTTCTTCTGATTTAAATCCAGTTTTCCCTCCCGATTTTTCGACAATTGATTTGGCAATAAATAATCCAAGGCCTGAACCCTGAGTTTGATAACGCATTACATTTTCTGAACGGAAAAATTTTTGGAAAATATATTTTTGATCTTCTTTTGGAATACCAACACCATTATCTTTTATCTCAAGATATAAGCTTTCTCCTCTTTTCCCAAGTTTTATTTCTACTTTTCCTTTATCTTTTATATAACGAATGGCATTATCTAAAAGATTCTCAATTACTAACCTGATTTGGAAAGGGTCAGCAAAGATTTTTGGTAAATTCGGCTCGCTTTTAAATTCTATCTCCACATTTGAGGCTTTGGCAAAAGGCTCAAATTCTGAAATCAACTCCTTTATTAATTCTTCTAAAGAAATCTCTTTTTTCTTTAAGGGAAGAGCGGCTGTTTCAATCCTAGAAACAGTTAATAAATCTGAAACTAATTCTTCCATTCTGGCATTGTTTTCTTTTAAAATTTTGAAATATTCGGTCTGCTTCTCTTCAATCTTTCCAAATCTGCCTGACATTAATAACTCAATTGCCCATCTCAAATTGGAGAGTGGAGATCTTAGCTGATGGGAAACAACGCTGATAAATTCTGATTTCATTCGACTGGCTTCGACCAATCTTTCGAAACTTCGAGTGACAATAAAAGTAATAATAAATAAAGTCGCTGTTACCAAAAGGGTAATTAAGGCCATCACCTGAGGGTCTTGGACGTAGCGGTTGCCGATGAGATAGACGCCAAGAGTTGAACCAATAATAATGAGTCCCATGAGCAAAAAGAGAAAATGGGGACATTGCCAAAGAGGAAGCCCGTATTTTTTACACTGGGCAAAAATATTAAGTTGGCCGAAGATTTCTTTAAGAAACATTAATCAATTATATCATACACCGAGCGAGGCAAAAAGCCGAGCGAAGGTTAAGAAGAGATTTATCTCTTCGCCCTAAAGATTGACCAAAAGGGGAAAATCAATTAAAATAACATTACTACGGGGTGTGGTGTAATGGCAGCACAGCCCCGCCCTTTCAAAAACGGGGTGTAGGATAACGGTAGTCCGCATGCTTTGGGAGCATGGAACCTGGGTTCAACTCCCAGCACCCCGAAAATTAGAAAGGGCGGGGTTTAGTCCGGGTTCAAATCTCGGCGCCCCGACCGCGGGATTAGTTGAGCAGTTCAACGGAACCCTTCCAAGGTTCAAAGACGGGTGCGACTCCCGTATCCCGCTCCAAAAACAAAAAACGGCTTCACAGCCGTTTTTATTTGAAAATTGGGAATTGAAATTTGGGAATTTTTCACTTAGCGTATTCAATCACTCTGCTTTCTCTAATCAGATTAACTTTAATTTCGCCGGGATATTTTAATTCTTCCTGAATTTTATTGGCAATTTCTTTAGCTAATTTTTTAGCGGTTAAGTCATCTACCTCTTCTGGCTTAACAAAAACTCTAATTTCCCGGCCGGCTTGCAGGGCCCAGGCTTTTTCTACTCCCGAAAAACTCAGAGCAATATTTTCCAAGTCCCCTAATCTCCTCAAATAATTTTCTAAGGTATCTTTTCTGGCTCCCGGCCTGGCTCCGGAAATCTGATCTGCCGTCTGAACGATTACCGCCTCAACGCTTTCATAAGGATACTCCTCGTGATGAGCTTTCATGGCCGAAATCACTTCTTTTTCCACCTTAAATTTTTCTAAAATCTTAATCCCGATATCGGTGTGAGAACCCTCAATCTGTTGGTCAACCGCTTTGCCAATATCGTGAAGGATGCCAGCTTTTTTACAAACCGAAACATTCGCCCCAATCTCAGCAGCCAGGGCTCCGGCCAAATGGCAAACCTCAATCGAATGGAGCAAAACATTCTGGCCATAACTGGTTCTAAATCTCAATCTCCCTAATAATTGAACTAATTTTGGCTCTAATCCCACTAAACCGGTATCATAAACGGCCTGCTCTCCGGCCTCTTTTATTTGAGAAGCTATTTCTCTTTGGGCTAATTCAACTTTTTCTTCAATTCTGGCCGGCTGGATTCTTCCATCCTGAATTAACTTTTCCAAAGCCATTTTGGCAATTTGTCTCCTGATTGGGTCAAACCCAGAGATAACTACTGCTTCGGGAGTCTCATCCACTATTATTTCCACTCCGGTTAATTTCTCTAAAGTCCTGATATTCCTTCCTTCTTTACCAATGATTCTCCCTTTAATTTCTTCGGAAGGCAGGCTGCAGGTAGTGGTAGTAATTTCTTGAGCCTGAGAAAGAGCAAACTTTTGAATGGCCTGAGCTAAAATTTCCTTTGCCTTTCTCTCAAATTGTTCCTGGCCCTGGCTTTCCAGTTTTCTCATTTTTTCTAAAACCTCTCTCTGCTCTTCTTTCTCAATATTTTGCAGTAATTCTTTTTTCGCCTCTTCTCGAGCTAATCCCGAAATCCTCTCTAAATTTGCCAGAGATTCGGTTTTTAAATTTTCCAGGCTTTCTTTTATTTCTCTCAGTTTTCTGACTTTTTCTTGGAATTCTCTTTTTTCTGATTCAAAGACAGAAAACTTATCTTCTAAAATATTTTCTCTCTTTAATAATAATCTTTCAGTTTTGAAAAGTTCTGCTTTCTGTTGACTCGTCTCTCTTTTCGTTGCTTCCAGAGTCTGTTCAGCTTCTTTTTTTGCATTCTCTAAAATTTCTTCACTTTGAACTTTGGCTTGAGAAATTCTCTTTTGAAGACGGGCTTCGATATTCCGGTAATCTCTTCTGGCAATTGATTGACGGGCATAGTAGCCTAAAACAGAACCTATAGCTAAAGCCAATACGCCCACTAATAAAGGGAAAAATTGATTCATATTTTTTGTTGGAAAGTTGGATATTTAGCATTCCAAGGTCCAAGATTATTAATATTAGTTCTGCTAATATTTTAACAAAAGGGTTTCTCTTTGTCAAAAAAAATAGCTTATATAAAAGCTACTAAAATTCGTAGATTCGTATCCGAAGCCGAAAATTCGTAAATTCGTACAACGGCTTCGGCTAAAACGGGGCAATTTCCTTCCATCCGGGCAGAGGAAGGGTGACGGTTATTGTTATAGGGCCAGAAGTACATTCCCCGACCTCATCAGTTATGGTTAAAGTAACATCGTAGTTTCCTGTTGCCGAGTAAACATGGGAAGTTTTAACCTTCTCTGAGCTGGTTCCTCCATCGCCGAATTCCCATAAGTAATAAGCTGTGGGACTAAGATTACAAGGACCATCATAACATGTAGATTCATCGGTAAATTCAACCCTCTCCTTCAAATGAACTCTTTGAGTAAGAGGAGTAACTGAGAAATCAGGCCAGGGCCATTCTTTTTCAGTACGGAAAGAAGGTTCTTCTGGGTAGCACCAGCCCTCAGGCTGACCGCAATCTGAGAGAACGCCTTCGCTATCCCAGACTCTTACCCTCCAGTAATAAGTGGAGTCAAAATCTAAGCCAATGGGGGGAGAATAGTTGGGAGAACTATGGCCAAGACCGCAAGTACCCGGCACAGGCAAACAACTATCATTTTCGGGAGAACTGAAATCAGAATTATTATCAATTTGAACTTGATAGGCAGACTGGTAATCACCCGAGGGAAGGTCTTGATCGTCGAATTCCCAAGATAAATAAACCGGGGGATAAGTAACAAAACACTGACCAGTAGCATCAGCTGAAAAATTTCTAACTGAGGGAGGATTATTAAGAACTTGATAAGTAGCGGTGCCGTATCCCGATCGATCCAAAACAGAATCATAAGCAGTAACAGAAACACTATAGCCCCCTTTGGCAGGAGGATTAGCAGAATCAGGTGAAGTGACTGTCAAAGTGGTTGTAGCCGATTCACCAGCATTAATCTCTAAACTTGATGAAGTTAAGCTGCATTTGGGCCAGCCCGATGGACAAGTTGGAGTTAAATCAAAAGTGGAAGGATCACAGTTTGAATCATAATTTTGAACCGAAACATCATAGGTTAGGGTATCGCCAGCATTCCCTGACTTAGAAAGTGGAGATAAAACAACCCAGGGGCCGTCTTTTTGACATTCGCCAGCCGTCTCACAAACAGCATCATATTGGCAAGTACAAGAACAGCTCCAGCTAGAACAACTCCAAACTTTTGGTTTTTCCAAGGGCCCGCAGTGACAAACCCCCTGATAACCACAAGGGCAAAGCTCCCCGGCAACACCACAATAATAGTCAAAGCAATCTATACAAGAATCTGATATACATTCGCAGCTGGCTTCATTGTTTCCGATTGGATCGCAAGCTGGATGATAATCCCCACAGGAGCCATAAACACATCTCTGGCAGCCAGCTCCGCATTCGCTGGTATCGTAACCATAACCATCTGGCCGATTGACGCAGTTGCCATTTCCATCGCACATTTTACAAGTTCCACAGGAAGTTCCTTCAGCTGAGTTAGGATGGCTTGGACCATCAAGCCAACAAACTGAATTTGGTGCTTCAGGATTTTCACACCAGTTAGTGGTGCAGGGATTTCCATCTTCACACTGGACATCAGAATTACATTGGTCTACCCCAACGCAGCGAGAGTCACCATAAGAAATATTGGGTGCACAGGGTTGACCAAGACTAGTACCAACGTCACAACTACAATAATTATTGCAATCTCCGTAAGAAGGATAATCATAATAATCGTTACCTTCGCAGTGATCAATTCCAGGGCAAGGACAGAGGATGCTGTCTTGGGTGTTAGCCGTGCAATAATCCTCGCAAGAAGGCCATTTCCAAGTACCATCTATTAGTTGGCAAGTGATTGTGCGAGTGCAACCTTGAGGAGAAGTACAGGTTGTTGTCTGGTCAGGATAACACTCCTTAATTTCAATCGTGCGATAACAAGATTTAGTATTAGTACCATCGCTTATTTCTGCCCAGACCTCATAATTTCCTGAGTTGGCAAAACTCCATTTCATTATTTTGGAAGTAGCATCTTCCCAATCTCCGGCCGGAGTATTCCAGCCGTAATACTGAGGAGTATGATCTAGAACATCTGGGTTCCAATTACCAAGATCATCGGGTGGGGGGTTAGCATCTAGATTATTATCGCTGGAAAAACGCACTCCCGTTATCGCTCCCTGGGAGCCAGAAACATTAATTAAAATCAATTGATTAACAACCGCCGTATTCTGAACACTAATATTACAAATAAGGGGACCGAATTCGGTAACTGTTACTGTCACTGGAGTTCCTACTCCAGGATTTCCGGCTTCATCCTCACAATAAGCGTAAAGTAAATAATCACCAGTTAAAGTAAAAGTGTGGGCTTTGCTAGCAGTACAGCTTGGGCAAGGCGAAGGAGAAAGGGTCATCCATCCATTTGTTCCTGGAAATTCTCCATATTCTCCTCCGTAGATATATAACCAGCAATCAGTGACTCCAACATTATCTGAAACATTAGCTGAGAAATTAGTAGAAGTATTAACCATAGCTGTATTTGGCGAGATTACTCCAACCGTTGGCCCTATCTTATCTATCTTGAAAGGAAACGAGGTTTGAATTGGTTCCGTATTGCCGACATTATCAATGCTTCTAAAGCAAACCTTCTTCTGGCAGACACTGCCAGTAGCACAAGTTACTGTGTCATTAGCTGTTGCTCCAGATACAATGGTTAAACCAGTAGTATCGCAGATCAGAGCTGCGTCAATTATTTTGTATTCAACTTGCTTACAACCTGAATAAGTATCTGTACAAGTTAAAGTAAAAGGGACATCGGAATTTCCCCAATCTTTTCCATCAGGAGAGATAGTAGTGGTGGGAGCAGAGACATCCTTTTTAATGACCAAGGATTTACTACCATCCTGACCAACTTGGTTAGTGGCATCGTCGGTGGCCTTAA
>CAZWDF010000029.1:0-9930 GCA_964632335.1 uncultured Candidatus Saccharibacteria bacterium
TTCTGCCATCAGTGTGGTAGTAGCCTCCTCAGCGTCCTCTAACACTATTGGGCCTGTCGGCTCGTAGCGAATCAACTGCTTGCGGATAGCCTTCTTCTCCCCGAAGGTCAGTTGCTTCTTGACCTTAATCCAGAAGTCCTCTGCCAGTTGTAGCACTACGATTTCTCGATTCGCTAGTCTCCTGCCCATCTCTATCTCCTTTCATTTATTGACTGGGGACTGTATGAATTCTTCAAGGGGCATCCCCGAACAGAAATGGAAGACACCCTGTTGATTTGCCGTCAGACAAAGAATTGGCTTGGCAGTTCGCCATTGCCAGAAGCAGACATCGCACAAATTATAGAAGCACCAACTCGATGGGACAAAGTCTTTGCCACACTTCACACACATAACGGGCTCACCAGGATGTTCGAAATTATAACACCCAGTCAATACTTCCTTATCAAGGTCTCCCATATTCCTCCTTTCATTATGGTGTTATATCCCTCGTCAGGTCGCCGCTGCCCTCATAGCGGGCCTTGCAAACGATTACCCCATCATGGGGTATGGACACATGAAAGTTCTTGAGGATGGCAGAACCCGTGTATTCGGGGTTGTCACTGCCAACGTCGCCCCCTGCGGGTCTCACAGCTACCGTCTGCGCTCCTGATGCAGTGATGCCGTAGATTACCGCAGCGTTCTTGCCCGCCGCTGGATTCCAGGTCATGTCCGCTTCCACTCCCCATCCGTATACACCTTGCAAATACTTCCTGGGATTAGTATTGGCAGCGGTAATATCGGCCTGGTCAATGTCAATGTTCACCACGGCCTTTCGGGTGTTTTCCTCCAAGGCCGTAGTGACAACCGTGTGCTTTAAGGTTTTACCATGCACAACAGCCATAAGCCACCTCCTAGTACGAGCCGCTGGTATATCGGTTCAGAGTGTCCGAACCCTGGAACGATGCCCGGCAGACCACAACTCCATCATGTGGAGCAGTAATCTGGTAGCTTTTCAGGATTGCCGTCCCACGATACATCGGATTGTTGGTGCTGGAATGAGTTCCGCCTCCCGGGAGCAACTGCACATTCAGAGCGCCAGATGTTATCATGCCGAATATCGTGGCGTCCACCTGGCCCGAGCTACCTTCCCAGTTGTAGTCGCCATCCATCGTCCAGCCGTAGTGTCCTTCCAGATAGCTCTTCGCTGACGCCCCGGCAGCGGTTTTGTCGGCGGTGTCAATATCTACATTGACCACGGCCTGCTTGGTATAGGTATCCGCCGACACACTATTGATTTTGTGATTTAGAGTCTTCCCATGCACAACAGCCATATTGCTAACCTCCCTTGGGTATTTTGCTGACTACCATTGCATACTTGATTGTTTCCGTAGCGGTTGGGGTGACTACCGCTCGAACATACGCTAGTCTTGCGCCCGGGAACCGCACTATCTTGCTGGTAATTCCAGTAATTGATAACGTCGTCCCCGACACATCGGCATAACTGCCCGACGTATCGCTAGCGCATTCCTGCAATTTCAAGGTGATGGTTCCCGCATTGTTAACTTCGGTGACGTGATAGGACACCAGCCACTGGTCGTCTGTACCTGCGGCTCCTACGCTGTAGCCGCTTCCTACATAGGTTCCCCTAGCCGTAGTCTGGTATCCGACAGCCACTCCCTGACCGAGCTGCTTCTGGCACTGATACTTGGCTTCGATAGCCACAAGGTCGTCAATCTTGACCGGGATTCTCTGGGTGGTCTCCATAATTTCGCCATTGTAGGCCACGTCTCCCTCGGCGGCCTGGCCTGGGATGACAGAGATGGGTTGCCCGCTCATGTCGGCAATCTTGTCCATGAACCAGCCATCCCACCCCGAAGTGTCATTCGTGAACACCCCCTTATGGTCAATGCTGGAGTTTATGCGACCTTGAACCTTGGTCTTGGACGTAGTGCTGGAGAAGGTTGTGGCATCCTTAATCTCCTGGTCAACAACGTCCAGATCAATGCTGCGTCCCTGACCTGAGAAATCATAAGCCCCCACAAAGACCTTAGTCCCCTTTCCGTGCTTTTCTGCCATGTCCACCTCCCTTCGGGGATTCGATTATTTCAACAATAGCCCCCACAGATAGCAGGAATCCAATATCCACCTTATCACCCTCTTCAAAGGAAACAGCATTGCCCTCAGGTATTTCCTGCTGTGTGCCATCCGCTCTCCGAAATCTCAACATCGTATTGGTGGAATACATCATGTGGTATCTCCCACTTCCACAGCGAACTCAGCACCATAGAATAGCTGCCCTGGCGCTCTGTAGGCAATCGGCCCTACATTCTGCGCTCGCTGGACAACAATATAATCAGCCACATCAGTCCCTGATTCGAGATTGGCTTTGATACTCTTCTCGCCTGTTTTCTCCAGGTAGTCATCCATCTCGTTATAGGCCTTATCAGCATCGTAGGACGCCAGAAGCAGCAACACAATCAGTTTCCATATGGTAGTGTCCCCTGGTTCCTGATAGTCTGCGGCGTCGGGGGCTAGACCCACGATAGCGCATGGGAGTTGGGGTAGATTATTCGGAGGATAGGCAAACGCCTTCAATCCGTTTATCCTGCCTAACTTCTCGGCCATCTTGGTGCGCACAGTATTCAGGCTCATACACCATCCCCCAGTTTCTCGGCCAGTGCAGATGTCTCCTCGGCGATAATTGACCTGATTTCAGGCATGGTGGATTCCATCGCTCTGAGGTGATATGGATTAGACACAGTTCCTACCTGTGAGATTTTGCGAGCCACCAAGAAGGCTACCCTGGGGGCCTGCTTCTCGTCTGTAACCCCCAAAACCTTTTGCACCCAGGGAACCAGCGCCAGATAAGGTGGGAAGTGTGGTCTTGTGCCAGTGCGCACCGCCACTCCATAGGGGAATCCTCCTGGCGAAAATGCCGACTGCCTGATTTCCATACTCATTTCTTCGCCATGTCCCAGGACCTGAAATACGGTAGTGTTGCGCAACTTATGACTCGCGCCAAGCGGCGTCTCATTCTTAACCGACGGCACAAGCGACTGCCCCATGCGCCGCAGCATGCGGTTAATCGTGCCCAGTACCACCTCTCGGCTGTTGGAGTATTTCTTGGTCAACTCGTCAAATCCGATTGGCGAGATTTCTATGGTTGCTTCGGCTTTAGGCATCCCTGAACATCCTTCGTACCACCAGTATCACACGTTCATAATCAGTAGCGTCAGTACATTCCACTTGCAAATGGTATTTCCCGTCAAAATATCCATAACGTTTTATGATTATTGTTTCCTCGCTTGGTCCGCCATCATGTTGATATCTTATGGTTACCATTCTGCATCAGTCCTCCGCTAAGGTTCTGGAACTGGGATAGTCGAATACGTCTCGCGTAAATACAGGCAACTTCGTTTCTCCGTCCTCAGTCTTGTATGACCCTGACCTGAGTTGGTCAGACAGGGCTATGGTTCTGGACAAACCCATGCTGTCCAAGAAATTACCCGCAATCAGCGCCAGCCCGCCTTCAAACGACTTCTTCCAGTGGGCAATAGTGTTCTTCATGCCAGATTCAGGGTCACCTGCCATCGGGAAGGTCATAAGCAAATCAGCAGCAGCTCCATCCTCATTAAGCGCTCTTAACCACAGCGCAGCCCTGGCCGAGGCCGTATTGACCGCCGTGTAGGTATTGGCAGGGTATCCCGCTTGTACCAACGCCGCATGTATGCGAGAGGCTACCTGGTCAAGGGTAGATTCCACGTCGGCTAGCGTCGGCTGCGTCTCGCCGTCAAACATCTGGCGGCTGGCGTTAATCCAGCCTATTCTCCTATGCACTCCCGCAACAGTTCCGTATGTGTAATCGCTAACGCTCATGATCTCTATCCTTCATAGACACAAAAACCCCACACTCTCCGACTCTTTCGAGTTCTAAAATGTGGGGCTTTTGCCCTCTGTACGCGTGGACGCGTTAGATTAGAATGTCATGTCTACAACTCTCCAAATACAGTTGATAATTCCTTATCTGTTATTCGGTCAACGAGGAAGGGGGCTTTAGCATTGGTCCCTGCTTTATACACTTCTTCCCTTCTTCTGAGTGCCAAAATTCCCACGTTTCTATGGGTATTTCACTCCCACCATCAATGCTCATTTTCCTGAAGTACCATCCACCCTTATCATTACTCATACATCTCTCCTTCCTCTATCTTACCATATTATGCTGGACTCTCCCTTACCTTGACCTTGAAGGATTCGAAGGTCTCCACTACTCCAGATTTTGACGCTTGGAATTCACCCACATACTGTCCCGCCGAAGAAAAGTGCCCTGAGGCCACGGCGTAGGTTATTGTACCCGAAACATTGTTGACCACTGTACAGGCCGTGCTGACGATAACCGTTCCGGGCGTGCCGGCGGCCCAAGCCTTGAAGGTCACCGTATAGCTTGACAGCACCTTGATGTCGCCGCTGCCATCCTGCAAGTAGGCGGACAGGTTGAATCCGTGGTCATACTGGGGTATGGTAATTTCGTTCATGTCTCAACCCCTCTACACTTGAGGTATTCAGTTAATTCAATTTGTGTCTTATCATACTTCTTCAACAGAAGCAAGACGGCTTCAATAGCACGCTTATGGGCTTCCTCTTCACTGTCTCCATATACCGTGATAGCAAATGGCTTAGTTGTGGCAGCAAAATATCCATCGCGTCTTTCAATCGCCACATTTAAGTTGAATCCTAGAATATCACATGCATTCATAACCATTTATCTGCCCTTCCTTACCATTCCCTTGAGTTCCCGCTTTTCAATTTGATAGAACGGCTCAAAGCGAGTTAGACTATCCTTTTTTGGTTCTATAATTTGATGCGCCTCTATCCATTCCACCACTTCCCTTCTTCCCTGCTCCAACCCTGCCTGAAAGGCTTGGGAGGGATTCATACCTTGGAATTCCTGCCCTTCGCCATCTACGAAATGTATTCCTCCGTCAACTTTCATTATCTCCTCCTATTACCATTCCTGACCAGCCAGCATATTGCGGTATTCCCTGAGATACATAGTCGCCATTACCTCCCGCGAGAAGTGTTGCTGCACCCTCTGGCGGCAGTCCTCAGGTAGTATGCTGCCAATCTTCTTGACCGCTGCGCACATCTCGTCAGCAGAATCACAGACGTATCCAGTCTTGCCGTCTTCTACTACTTCAGCTATTGCTCCGTCACGAAGTGCGACAACGGGAGTGCCGCACGCCATTGACTCAGCAGCCACGAGGCCAAAAGGCTCCTGCATTTTAGACGGAAACAGCAGGCATCGGGCCGATTGCATGAGTTTAACCTTCTCATCCTGGGGGGGGTCTTCTACCCACCTGACCTGAGTCCCGTCGCAGGACGCTTTCAGGTTCCTCATATATTCGTCACTATCTACGAAGGTTCCACACACCATGTCAATCCCCATGCCCAGTTTCTTCGCCACTTCTATGGCCACATGAGGCTGCTTGAAGTTGCTGGCCCGGCCCACGAATATCAGCCTGTCTCCCTTTTCTTTCCGGAAGGCGTACTTGTTAGTATCAATACCATTATACACTGGATGAGCCGTTATACCAAGTTGGGCATATTCTGCTGCCATGAACTTCGAGATGCTGACTAGATTCAACGGAAATGGCGGCTTGCTGGACTTCCACCAGCGTGGGTCTAAGTGCCCGTGATGAGTGTGGCAGACCTTAAGCGCGGGATTCTTGATTCTCGCCTGATAAGCAAAGCCAAACCAGGTGTTACTGTGAATTATCTGGAAGCCATCTGATACAATTTGCTCCCGCACCTTCTGGAAGGACTCCCGCTCCGCCTTCATCCAGTCGCACTTGACATCCATAATCGCAGGGCCGAACTTGACCAGCTTGCATTGTTCAGCATGAGACTCGTCTGGGGCAAACAGGGTCACATCGTGGCCGTCTTCTCCCAGGGCAACGGCCAGGTCATAGACCACTCTCTCTAGGCCTCCATAGCCCTTGGGAGGCACAGGAATCAGAGGCCCGGATATGATGCCGATTTTCAATTTCACGGCGTGCAGTTCCTTTTCGGCGAAGTCGGCCACTTTCTGCACGCACCATCCCAAGCCAGACTTCATTGCCAGGTCTATCCATATCTCTGCGTTTTCCTGTATCACCTCCCAGCCTTCGCCGAACTGCTTCTGCCACCATTCCAGGGGCATCTTGGTGCGGTGCGTCTGGTCAGTATCAAAGTGGATGTCCTCCGAAGTACCTACAGCTACCAACCCCCGCTGGCACACGCGCTTGATTTCGCCGATAGCCTTGGTTACCTCATCTGACGACAGGTGCTCCAGCGTGCCAAACGACACGCCGAAGTCAAAGTGCTTATCGTGCCAGGGAAGGCTTGTAGCCGAACCCCGGCGTAGAAACGGCTTGACTTCCACTGGAGACTTGTCTAATGCGTAAGTGCTGATGTCTATACCCCAGGCATCTACCCCTTTATCCCTGAACCGCTTGACAATAAATCCCATTGCGCAGCCGATATCCAGCACGCTCTTGGGCTGATATTTCTGCATGATATACTCGACCTTGAGCTCGTGATTCGGGAAATCGAAATAGCCCTGACCAAACGGGCCAGGGCGGTAGCCGAGTTCTCCGCACCAGTATGCGGGATTGTCAAAAGTGGATGGTTCCGCACCTGGGAGTTCCTCCACCAGCATGATTTCCTCTTCGCCAGCTTTCACAGCCACTGCCAGCCAGAATACCCATATCCTGCCCGTGCCATCATCATAAGCTAGTTTTTCTATCGCGGCAGACAAGTCGGCGGCGGCAAGATGTTCCGCCAGCATAGAGTGAGTATAATGTCTCACGTGAACTGGGTTGCAGAAGGGTGCTAGAACCTTGTCCCACTCGAACTCGTTAGGCACAGATAGCACAATGCGCCTGCCCACCCGCTGCGCTTCTTTGAGCACTGCCACGGGGTCGTCAACGTGCTCCAGCATTTCCGTCAGCACCGCAACGTCAAACTCACCATCCTGAAATGGCAATTTCAGAGCGTCAGATTGCACAAACTTCTCCTTGGGGAACATAGGATATCCTAACTTCTTCGCATTGTCCGCCAGTTCCTCGTAAGGTCTGTTGTCCACGAAGGTAGTGTCCGTCCTCTCGCGGGCGACCACGGACACATCGCAGCCGATGTCAACAACCTTGCCGCCCTTGGGCAACAGCCTGTTTATCTGCTGCTTAGTCCAATCAATCCTGTCCTTGTATGATGCGCTCATATTCTCCTTTCGCCCTCTGCCATGTGTACTGCTCAGCTTTCTTGCGTGCCGCCTGTCCCATTGTCTCCATCCTCGAAGGATTGTCGTGCAGCCATCTTATCCTATCTGCTATCGCCTGCGGGTCATGGATGGGAACCACAAACCCGTCTACTCCGTCCTCTATGATTTCATGCACACCAGCACCCTGAGTAACTATCGCGGGTCTTCCGTGCGACATCGCCTCAAGGGGAGTCAATCCAAAGCCTTCTGTCACGGATGGTTGAACGTATACCGAGAAGCTATCATACAAGGGATTCAAGTCCTCTACCGAACCCATAACCTCGAACTTCGCCCGGAATCCTTGCATTTCCTTCAATATGCTTTCTTTGTTTGGTCCCCCCCGTCCTGCCAGAACACAGACGGCATCCTTGTACATCAGGGCTACCCAAGCTATCAGCAGATACGAGATGCCCTTGTCTGGTCCAGATGCACCAATGTACCCAACCTTGAACTGATCGGGGAAGGGCTTGACTGCATCTGGCAGAATACATCCGCCAGGCACAACCTCAAACTTGGGTTCTGTGACTCCCAAGTCCTGCAGGTATCCGATGCTTTGCTTTGCCTGAGTGATAATGACATTGGCTTCCCTGAGATAGGTCGAATACAGCGGCCACAGCACGGGGTCTGTTTGGTGAAGGAATGGATACTCCTTTCCTGTCTTGCGGAATTCCTTTATGCTCTCTGGAAGGTTATGAGCGGGACAGTCCACGATAGTCAACTGAGGGTCTATCACCTTCTTCGTCACGTTCCAGGGAGCGCCGTTGAATATGGCGACTTCCGCGTGCCATTCTACCGACAGAGAGGTACAGTAGTCCCACATGAACGGGTCTCCCCGATACCTGCCGTCTAGCGCTCGCATCTGGATGACCTGCTTGAAATCAGTGGTTGCCTTTAGTGCTTCCAACTCCCAGTACGAACTGGCCCCGCCGCCGTGCCCCATGCCTATAGGGGCCGTTGTGCAAAATACCGATGTCCTCAATTCTCCCGTCCTTTCTCAAACAACATGCACAGCACACCGAACTTGTTCCAGTGGGGTGCTACTTCCATGATTATTGTGTCCCTGGGCATCGCAGGCAACTCCAGTCCATAGTGGTTAACTAGCCTTTTGGCATCGTCCATGTCTATCTCGCCGTTTGGAGTCAGGCTGACATCCAGGGTGATAGCCACCTTGCCGTCATTCTTCGTTACCCGAATCATCTCGTCTATCGCTGCAACCGTCTCCAGTCTTGGCAGGTGCTCCAGAACACTGATGCTGCACGCTCGGTCATAGGTATTATCCGGGAAGGGCAAATGGCGGGCATCTCCCAAGCAGGAATGGATACCCGTCTTGGCCTCTACTGCCTGCATCTGGGCAACAACCGATTCTAGGATGTCGCACATATCAAACCGCTGGACGCTGGGGGCAATGAGCATCCCGAACAACTCTAGCCCGCCTCCCACGTCCAACACTCTCTGCTCTGGTGAATATGGACACATTATCATGTAGACCCAGGGATATTCGAATCTCCTGGTGGCATGAAGTGACGACATGTTCCACCAGTTCAATTCCACTTCCAACCCTAGCATCCTGTTGGTAAGCAGAAACGTATCCTTTGCCATCAGGAATCCAGAATTCGCCCATTGCACGCAGGTCAGCTTCACAGTTTCCACGCCTCGATAATCATCTCCAAGTCGAATATCGGATATTCCCAGACAGCGACTTTGCTGAATCCCACAGCCTTGAACAACTCCACGGCCAGTTCGGGACTGAGCCCGGTATGATGGTAGTTGCTGGGGAAATCAGGATGTCCCCCAAATACCAAGTAGCTTGCATCCAGGGGCCATTCCTTTGCGTCAACCAGCGCGCTGCACATAGCCAGAAGGTTAGGTACAATATGCAAGGCGAGGCTCCCTGGGGATACCACCCTATAGTTCTCGGCAAGAAATCTGTTAAGGTTCGCGTATCTGATGTGCTCCATAAGGAAGCGGCTAAACAGCATACCTACACTGTTGTCATCCAGTGGTATTGATACATCAAGGTCGGCAACCTTGTCCACTGCAGGCCCGGGCACTATATTGATGTTGGGACGGAACACAGGATGTTCGGGGTCACCCCCCAATTCCACCACTGGTATCTCCCCCTTATTAGGTACAAACATCAGCATGTAATATCTTCTGCCTAGAGGCATAGTCAGTTTGCTGCTTCGGACTTCCGTCTTGTTCGGGTCATAGTAGAATTCCATCGGCCTGAAATCCCCAAACGGCTCTCCAGCCAGCAGTTTCAGACTGTAATATTCCAATCCCTGCCCTCTCAGAGCTTGCTTCCTATCTTGTAAGCTGAGTTGCATCACGTCAATCATATATTCGGCGTGTCCGCCTGTCCTTCCACGTCCAGCACGAATGTTCCCACGTGCAGGCACTTCATTTCCCAGTCTATGATGGGCTTGATTCCCATGACTTTATTGACCTTCTCGAAGAACCAGAAGTCCTCGCTGGGAGACGGAGGCGGGTCCCACACGAACCACGGCTCGCCCACTTTCTCGAACACCGACCTGTGGATAAGAGCACAGCCAAGCCCAGTCACGTCAACCTCTACATACCTACCTTCCTGCTTGCGGTCTACTGGGGCATAGGCCCTCCGTCCTTCCTTATCCTGGACTCCCACCCAGGCTGCTAAA
>CAZWDF010000030.1:0-9856 GCA_964632335.1 uncultured Candidatus Saccharibacteria bacterium
CGTCGGTCGAGTTCTCGCGGAGGATTTCGAGGCCCAGCGCCGGATCAGGCGACGCCAGGGACTGAATCGCCTGCACGGCAGCCTCAATCCCCAGACGCCCCAGGACGGGCGCCGCCGGGGCGAAGATGTCGGCGATCTTCTTGAACGTCGGGTCCGCGGCCAGCGTGGCCAGCAAGTTGTTCGTGGGGGAGGTCATTTCTTGTCCACCTCCTCAGGCTTGACGTGGCGGAACCACGCCTCGGACGGTTTGAGCAGGTCGCTGATGGTCTGGAAGTGGATGATGGCCTTGTCGACACCGGCGGGCCGGGTGGTGGCCTGCGGGTACATGGCCTCCAGTTCCGCCTTGGTCGCGACGGCGTCGATGCGGGCGGCGATGGCGGCCTTGCCCACGTCGGCCGGTGGGGCGCAGCCCTGTACGGCCGCCAGGCTGACCGCCAGGAGCAGCACCGGGATGATGGACATGACGACCGGATTGAAACGCTTGACGGGGATCATGGCTGGACCTCCTTCCCTTTCATCAGGTTCGCGCGGGAATCGCCGAAGAGGCAGGGCCTGTCCTTGAGGGCCTCGGTCAAGCCGATCATCGCCTTGGTGTTGTTGATCAGAAGTGTCTGGGTTTGGCTGGCCAGTTCCTTGGCATAGCGATCCTTGTCTTCCAGCACCTTGGCCATCCGGGTGTCGTTGGCCTTGTCGCGCTGCCACTGGCGGGCCAGGATGGCGGCCACCAGCGCCAAGGCCGCCCCCACGACGCTCGCCTCGGCCCCGCTCATTTGTGCGATCATCTCGATCATGGGTTTTTACCTTTGTTCCAGGTTGTCCGGTGGACCCTGATGGTCCTTCCGTATATGGAAGATTGCGGGCGGAATGAGGGGTGATGATCGAGGAAGACGAGAATGCTACTATAGCCTTAGCAATAGTTTACGTAGGATACCGATGGAATGGACGGCCGCCAGAAATCTCCAGAAACCGTCAGGAATCGTCAGGAATCACCCATGTGCGGCGCAGCGGGCGGGTCACTGGCCTCCGAGCCGCTCCAATTGGGACATGAGGCGATCAAAGGCATCTTCCCCAAGATCGAGTTCCAGTTTGATGTCCCCCAGAGAATGCCCCTCGCGCAGCATCTTGACCGCCAGACGGACGTTTTCGTCCATTCCGTCAGTGTCTGGCATTCTCCCCGCCGACATGGTGCGAGGCGACGAATCCCAAGCGGTGGCGACCCGACCTGTTATCTCGACGGCCTCACAAAGGCGGTAGCCCAGGCCGCGAACATTCCTGACGATGTCGCGATGATCAACGTCGCAAGGCAGTCTCCGGTAAACGGCCCTGCTCACGAACTCCTGGGCGGTCTGGGGAATGTCCCGTTCGCCTTTGGCGCTTCCGGGAGCGAATAGCTGGACCGTGTCCTCGAACGGCAGGTGTGCGGTTCCGTCTCGGATCGCTTGCTCCAACCTTTGGAGAAAGACGGCGGCCAGGCCATCGAATCGGCAAATCCTTTCCCACTGCCGCCTGGCATCACAGCGGTAGAGAGTCGCCGTCGGGCCAACCCCCTTGCCGCCGAAGTGAAGCTTGTAGCGGTAGCCGCCTTGCCCGCTGCCGACCGGCGCGGCGGCGATGGCGACCAGCCCGATCTGGTCCAGCAGATCCTGTAGGTGGCGTGCGGTTCGCCTTGCCTGGTCCAGAAGGCCGGGCATCCTGTCCGCCGGATTGTGCTTAGCCGTCTTCAATGCCTATTCCTTGCGGCTCCTCGCAGTCGCCCGCTGCCGCATTCCTTTCGATGCGAATGTAGCACCGCAGTGGTGGTTACCTGTGCGGCGCGCCGCCGTGGCCCCCCTTGTTCCCATCGCATATTCCAGAAGGCCCGCGCATGACGGGGTTATCAGCTTGTGGTGGCTGGAGATGCGAGGCGCATAATCCAGGCATGGAATCGCATGATCCCGTCGGGCGAGTACGCCGCGCATTCGAGGCTTTGGCGAAAATGCCCAATATGCCCGACGAAATGCTCCCTTCTTCATGCCGTTGCCGCCGTTTCGCGCAGCCACGATCAGTTCCTTTCCATGCACCTCTCCGTAAGATGGGCCTTTCCGTTACGATCACTGCCAGAAGCAGATGCCGGCACATGGGAAGGATGATTGGTTCTCTTGAGCGATGACCGGCGAAATGCGAGACAGTACGAATCCCCGGCCGCGTGTCCCCCGCATCCGGGACAGGCCCGCGCGGTGTAACACCACGGCTGGCGGCATTTGCCTCATGAACCCCTGTTCTGGACGTCAGAAGGTGGGTACTCTCATGTGGTGTCCGCGCGCTGCGGCGATCCAGGCAGTCGGTTCCGGGCGGCCCAGATGATCGTGTTACGCGTTTGTGCGGCGGACCGGCCGGTTGAATTTCGCAAAGGCAAGGCCAGCTAATGATGTAACATACTACCTCGCAAGGAGTAATCGGTTTGGAACTGCCGGCGACGGCGGTGAGTGTGTCGCCGTCGCGGCTGGAATTGCCATAACAACCGCAGCATGTATATAGAGCAGCACCACGACCCCGACGGGTCAAGCAAGGCCGATCTATGAGAAATAACGATGACGACGCGGAAGTCAAGGTTGGGCGATGTCTGGCGGAATTGCTGAAGCATCAGCATAGCTCCAACCGGAGGAACTGGAAGGACAGCCTCGTGTGCCTGGCTGACGCGATAGCGCAGCCTCTTGCCAAAGCATGGGCGAATGATCCCGTGTGCCAGACGATGGGCGATGTGCCGGTGGACCGGTGGAAGGACCGCGCAGCCTTGCCGTGCCTGCTGGACTGGGTCGAGGGAAGTCCCAAGCAGTTCTACGAGGCATGCGAGAAGGTCGTCGGCGAACCTCGGTCCGCCGAGTGTTTCGCCGTAATTGCTGTCCAGGACATCAGGCACAGGGGCAAAATCCGGCAGTATCTTTCCGATTCCTGGCAACCGCCGAGCCGCTCGGCCGGCCTTCAGGTCGACGTCCCCGGTCCAGGCAATCCGGCCGGGACAGAGCGGCAAGACGATGCCCACACAACCGACGTTGAAGCGAAGTACAGGCGGTTCATTCGCGCCAGCCAGGATGTTTACGCAGCCAGGTTCGACAGGGCGCCGGGAAGGGCTTTCGAGCATACCGCGATATACCTCTCTTTCCTGCTTCGTCATCTTGCCCAACATCACTCGGGTGTGAAGGTTTCCTTCGGGCAGTTGGCGGGTTGGTTCGGGTTTGATGAGAACAATCTCCGCCAACGGTGCTGGTACTTCATGAAGGACGTTCAGGCGCGGTGCGCCGAAAACAAGGCTGATCATCCACGACTCAAGGAAACACCAACATGAACACAAATGAATCTGACAACATCTCTGCCGACAGGCAAGAGAAGGAGATGGCGGAGTTCTTCGCCACCATCCCGATCCCCGGCCCGGCGGGCAGACTCCATGCAGCTGCTCCGCTGGCAGCGCCGCGCTGGCGGAAGCCCGCCCTCGCCGCGGCAGCGGTCCTGGTCTTTGGCGGGCTGGCCTGGGCAGGTACTGAACTGCACGGCAGATATGTTCGAGATCTCCAGGAGATCGCCAGGCTGCGCCAGGAGGCGACGAAATCTCAGGCGCAACACGACCAGGCATGGTCCGCCCTGCAGTTCGAGGAGATCGTCAAGCCCGTCATCCGCGTGCTACCAGCCGAATCGGGCGGCAAGCCGAACCGCGTCCGTGTGGAGCTTTCGCCGCGGATCGAGGAGGGGCTGGTGCGCGACGTGTCCATCTCCTGGGGCGACGCGGGCGCCGTTTGGAAACCCCTTTACGAGGCCCAGGGGACCGCCAAGGGATTCCAGGCCGTTCACGAGTACCCGTTGCCGCCGGCCGGCCAGACTCGCCAGTGGACCCTGCGGGTTCTGTACGCCGTGCCGGATGCCGTGGCGTCCGCGCGACGGCTTACCCCGGACTTACTGACCTCGACCTGCCGCATCGAGGCCACGGCCGACGGAATCCGCCTGCTGGCCGGGGCCGGCATCAAGGGGACCGCGCCGGAACTGGCCGCGCCGGGGAACCATGAACTGACGTGGCTGAGCCCGTTGTCGGGATCGGAAGTCGGCTGGAAGATCAAGGTGACGCTCCAGTCGCCATCGGAGACGGAGTTCGTGACGTTGCTGGTGCGCCCTGTCTCCGGGAACACATTCTATGTTCAGTCGGGTGCCCGGCGGCTGCCTGCCGGGACGCCGGAATCCTTTGATGTCCAACTGGGCGACGGACCCGAATCGGCGGTTGGGGCGGACTTTGACATCCTGGCCGTCTGCGGCAACAGTTTCGTTCCCGACCGATGGTCACTCGACCTCAGCCAGGTGCCGCACTCGGCGGTGATCAGCCACATCACAGTTCGCAAGGCGGCTGGGGCAATCCGTTTGGTGCAGAGAACAACGTCCTCTCCCAACGGTATCGGTGTCGAAGGGGAGATTGGGACTTCCCGTGGTGGCGCCTTGTTGATGAAAGAAGAAGGCCAGTACATAGTGCTGAAGATATTCCCGGCTTCACGTGAAGGCAATCGCTTTGCCGAGTCCCTGGCGTTGAAGGAGTCGGATCGCCAGGCCCTCTATCTTCTGGTCCATCGAGAAGGCGAATCGGCGCCACAGACGAGCCAGATTTTCTCGGCTCTGCCCGCCGAATCGTGGCTGTACAGGTGCGGCAATACTCCGGACGACGTGCAACGTAAACCCCTAGAACAAGGAGAAGGAAGATGAAACCGACAGTTGGGAAACCGATGATGGGACGATGTTTTGTGTTGTTGGTAGCACTGGTTATCACCGCCTGCCTGGTCGGGCCGGCCGCCCGGGGCCAGGACCAGGCGACGGAAACCTCCCCGACGGAACTGCTCCAGCGGATCGCGGCCCTGGAGAAGCGCGTGGCCGCGCTGGAGGAGCAGGTCAGCGCCCTCAAGAAAGCCGGGCCGACTTCACGCCCGACGGCGCAGCCAAAGGCGATGATCGAAATCACCTCTCCGCTGAACGGCGCGGAGATCGGCATGAACGTCCTGGTGGAGGGGATTGTCCACGTCAATGACCTCGGCGACCGGGCGGTGGTTGTGGGCGTGCATCCGATGCTGACGAACATGATCTGGATACAGCCGGCGCCGCTGAAGGTTGAAAAGACGGAAGATGGATATCGCTTCCGCTGCCGGGCCTACTGCGGGACCCAGAAGCAGGGCGTCGGTGAGAAGTTCGAGCTGTACGCGATGCTCGCCAAGAAGGGCGCCATCAAGGAAGGCGACCAACTGGATGGCCTTCCCAAGGACGTCGAGGCGAGCCGCTCCGTGCTCGTCACGCGCAAACAGGACTGAACTGACTGGTTCGCCCCGATCTTGTCGCACGCTCGCTGAGTGGATTCCGTTCTCCGTGCAGTTGCCGGAGAGCGGAATCCCGGCCCTGGTGGTCGCTGCGACGTGCTGGGCATGATCACGAGGCCAAGGACTGTGCCACTTCACGGCCATGTGCGCGGTGTTCAACCTAAGATTACAAGGTCAACCGAACGGAGACAATTGTGGGCTATCATTATCATTGCCTGATTCGGCTGCTGGTCCTGACTGGATCGCTTGCACTGGTCGGCTGTGCCGCTACCGATCCGCTACAGGGCGATGCCGATGGAAGATGGAAGCTCGTTTGGTGCGACGAGTTCAACGGCGCCGCCCTCGACCGCGCGAAGTGGAACTTTGACCAGGGCAATGGCTTCACGGTGGTCGATACAAAGACGTGGGTTCCCGGATGGGGAAATGACGAACTCCAGTACTACACTGACCGCCCGGAGAACGCCTACGTCAAGGACGGCATGCTCCGCATCCGCGCGGCACGTGAACCCTACAAAAAGTGCCAGTACACATCCGCTCGCCTGGTCACCAAGGGGCTGTTCGGCAAGACCTACGGCCGCTTCGAGTTCCGCGCCAAACTGCCCGTCGGCGCGGGGCTCTGGCCGGCGCTGTGGCTGCTGCCCGTGGATGACGCCTACGGGGCCTGGGCCGCGTCGGGCGAGATCGATGTCGTGGAGGCCCGCGGCCAGGAACCCTCCAAGGTTCTCGGCACGATCCATTTCGGTTCCCGCTGGCCCGGCAACGACCATTCCGGCGCGGAGTGGGTGTTTCCCGACAAGGGCGGCATCAATGACTTCCATGTCTATGCCCTCGAATGGGAACCCGGTGTGATGCGATGGTATGTCGATGGCAGCTCGTACTCGACGAAGCGCCGGTGGTGGAGCTCCAGCAAGGTCAACGCCAAGCACGAAGGCTTGAAGCCGATCGAAAAGTCGGAGCAAAACCCCTGGCCGGCACCGTTCGACAAGCCGTTCTATATCATCATGAATATGGCGGTGGGCGGCCGGTTCCCGGGCACCCCCGAAACGGGCACCCCCTTCCCCGCCGAGATGGTCATCGACTACGTTCGCGTTTATGACAAGGCCGGCGGATACTGGAACCCGCCCCCACCGGATAATGAAGGTGATCCGGCGAGCGCAACGGTACATTGACGGGATAGCGGTGACATGTATTCACTGCCGCTCCGACTGAACGAACGTCAGGGGACTTGCCATGCGATCTACTTGTCATCTGACGTTTCCGCGATCTCATCCGAACGGACCGGAATCCAGAAGCGGGACTCGGTCTTGTCGTTGTACTTGAGCGCGACACCCACCGACCAAAGATCGCCCTCTCGCCCCATGCTCGGGATATTGAACTCGTCAAACTCGCCCGGCGCAAATCCCGTCGGAACTTGGCGAACGTTATAGTCCTTATCGTGGTAGCACGTGACGGTTCGGATAATGGGCTCGGCGGCATGGGAGTACATGACGCCTTCGATCTTGTCGACGATCTTTACCGTGGAAGTGCGGTTGGCGATTGTGAAGACGGCCTCGTATTCGTAATCGGCGGTCGGGCCCCGGGCCATGGCGTTGAAGTAAGGTTTTCGTCGCACTTGTCGGATTACCACCTCGACGCGTCCGTCGGTCATTGGCGTGCCAACCTTCCCGTGTATAGCGCCATCGCGAAACGAGTTTAGGGTGACGCTTCCGTCATTCGCCACGGCGGCTGTGCCCGCCAGATCCGGTGCCCTATGCCGCATCCGAAGTTGCATCCCTTGCGTGCTTGCAGTGCTGCCACGCTTCGTGTCGTGGTTCGACGCTGAATCCTTGTGGCATGATTCCAGGCAGAACACAAGAAGGCATGCGGCCACCTTCACATAGGCTCCTCCCGTGCCACGCTCCATACGCCGAAATGGCCCATTTGCCCGTGGGTCGCGTTTGCCGCCGTGCCGACTGTGGGATGCCGGCCCCCGATTGTCCGTCCCAGAATTGTCCTGCCCTTGCCGCACTGGCTACTCTCCCGTGGGCGGATGAACTGCGCCCGTGTTGCATATGCACAGCTTACACCGACGTGCCCGCAATCACAATGGCCGTGTTTCCATCTTGCCCCCGGCGGCGCAGGGGCGAAGGTTGGCACAGAGCCCCCCCCAGACGCGACCCCCACAAGAAAACGCCCCACGGGCGAACGTGGTGCGACCTCGCGCGGTCCAAGCGGCTTGGACGCGACCGCGCAGGTTCTGGCTGAGCCGGACGGGCCGCCGTGTAGACTGACGCCCGGGAGGATTGAGCACCTATCCCCCCGCCGGCCAGCGCTGGATAACGCCCTTGTCGGTCGGGACGATGACGATGTTGACGCAGTGGCCGACGACGCCTCACAGCCCCTGCACGTCGGCGTCCAGGAAGAACACCGGCCCCGGGAAGACCGTCACAGGCACACGGTGGCCGACGGCGCCGGCCTTGACGGGTTTTATGCCGGCCTGGGCGCAGGCGTCGAAGAGGATCGGGCATCCGCAACTCCCGTCGTCCGGCGGCTTCCAGCACTCGCCCAACGTTGCGACGGCCACCCGCGAGAGCTTCACAGCGGCGGCGGAAAGAGTGTGCGGGTGGACCTCGATGCCGTCCGTCGCCCCCACGACATGAGGGCCGGTCACGTCGGCGGTGCTGGCCAGGAACGGATCGCTCTCGGCCGTCAGGACGATATCGTCGTCGAGCATGACCAGCCACGGCAGGGCGCACCCGTCCAGGAACCACCGGAAGATGCCGTTGCGGACGGCGAAGATGCCCTCCCAGGTGGGCGAGCCGGGGAACTCGCGGTAGTGGGCGACCGTCTGGCCGAAGCGGCGCAGGTGCCGATTGACGGCGGGCCGGCCACGAAGGACCGCGAACTGGATGTCGGGATACAGGTTGCGGCTCACGATTCCGGCTCCCAAACGCCGTCGCCCCACGTCGAGTCGTCGTGGCAGCCGCCGGCCCCGAACTCGATGGTGCCGGGGGCCTGCGGGTAGCTCTTGCGCCAGACGGCCCCGGCGATCACGCAACTGAGCATCGAATCGCCGTCGTTGACGGTCCTCAGTTCCAGGCTGCCCGACGTGGTGACGCGGGCCTGAATGTGAAAATAGGGTATTGCCTCCACGCCCTGGCCGATCAGATCGCCGTTCTCGTCGTGTGCCGTATAGCCCAGATCAAACCATGCGTCATTGTCGCCCTTCCACGAAGCCAGGCAGTTGCCCGCGAAGCCCTGATTGGCCTTGGCGAGCGTGCATCCAGGGTGGTTGCCGGTCGGCAAATCGTACTGGCATTTTCGCACGTCCAGGCATATCTGGATGAACGAGTTGAGGCTGCCTCCCAAGGACCAGAATGCAGGGGTTTCCTCCGGCCAAGCGGTGAAATACTCGCTCATGGAGTAGTGGGCGGTGAACGATCCACTCGAATCGTCGGTGCTGCCAGCGGAACCGCCGCCGGCGCCGAGCAGGCCTTCGCCAAACGAGACGCACTGTTCGCAACAGACGCCACCTACTCCACGCCGCTGGTCCTCTGGGCGTTCCTCGCGCAGGTTCTCCGCGACGGCAAAAACGCCGCCTGCGCCGCCGCCGTGGCCGACATTGCCACTTACATGCAGCAGGCCGGCCAGCGTCCACCCTCCGGCGACACCGGCGACTATTGCCGCGCGCGGGCCAAGCTCGACCCAGACGCCCTGCGCGACCTGGTTCGGCAGTCCGCCAGGCAACTCGACGCCCAGGCCCGCCAAGAGTGGCTCTGGCATGGCCGGCGCGCCAAGCTCGTCGACGGATTCACCTTCACCATGCCCGACACGATCTACAATCAGGAAGCCTTTCCACAGCAAAGCAGTCAGGATCCTGGCGTCGGCTTTCCCATCGCGCGGGCCTGCGCGGTGCTTTCGCTGGCCACCGCGGCCATCTGCGACCTGGCCATCGGACCCTATGAAGGAAAGCAGACCGGCGAGACCGCGCTGCTGCGAACCATGCTCGACGGCTTCGCGCCCGCGACGTGGTCGTCTTTGACAGATACTACTGTTCGTTCATGATGCTGGCGGCGATGAAGGCTCGCGGGGTGGACGTATGTGCTCGTTTGCATCAGTGCCGGCCTGACGACTTCCGCCAGGGCCGAGCGCTGGGGACCTTTGACCGCCTCGTGACCTGGACCCGGCCTGAGCGCCCGGCGTGGATGTCGCCGCAAGAGTACGAAGAGATCCCCGAGACACTGACACTTCGAATGACCCAGTTCGACGTGAAGGTTCCCGGCCGGCGTACCGAAAACATCGCGATTGTCACGACGCTGACTGATCCGGATGTGTACAGTAAAGAGGACGTGGCTGAACTTTACGGTTACCGCTGGAACGCGAAGTTGGACATACGCGTGATCAAGCAGACACTGGGGCTGGACCACGCTCGCTGCAAGAGCCCGGAGATGGTCGAGCGGGAGTTGTGGGTGACGCTGCTGGCGTACAACCAGATCCGCAAGGTGATCGCCACGGCCGCGGCCGTGCATGAGAAGCAGCCGCGGCATATCGGGTTC
>CAZWDF010000031.1:0-9793 GCA_964632335.1 uncultured Candidatus Saccharibacteria bacterium
ATAGTCTTGATAAATTTATCTACAGAATTTATAATAATTGGGTGAACTTGACTCAAAGATTTTTAGCTTACGCCACGAATTCTGTTTTGGTTAAAAGAGAAATCCATCAAAAAATTGGTGGATTTGACGAAGAAATAAAAGTAGGCGAAGACCACGATTTTGCTAGAAGGGCGGCAAAAGTTGGCAAATTCGGTTTTATCAAAACTGAACCAGTTTTGACCTCAACCAGGAGATTTGAAAGAGATGGAAGATTAAAGACCTATTCAAAATATCTATTAGCCGGATTTTATATGGTTTTTCTTGGTCCGATTAAATCAGATATTTTCAAATATAGATTTAATTCATTGAAAAATAATAAGAGATAATAAAATATTATGTATCAATTGCCGAAATTTGAAATACCCAGATTAAAAGCTCCAAAATTTAGATTTCCGAGATTTTGGGCGTCATCTACCCTCCGCCCCATATATATTGTGCTCTTAACTATTTTTCTCTCTTCTATTTTTGGTTTCCTATCGGGAACAATCTCTGGCGGTTATTTCTATTCAGAACTCAGGGATTACCTTTCCAAATTGGATATCAAACTTCCCGAACCCCAAATAATAGAAAAAGAAGCTGTTTGTCCTCCTCAGGTCTCCCAGGAAGAGGCAACAATTCAAGTGGTCAAAGAAGTTTCTCCAGCCGTCGTAAGTATTATCATTACTAAAGATGTTCCCGTATTTGAGCAATATTATATTAATCCTTTTGAAGAATTTGGCCAACCATTTTTTCAATTTGAGGTTCCTCAATATCGTCAAAAAGGAACTCAAAAACAGGAAGTGGGCGGAGGAACCGGTTTTATTATTTCTAAAGATGGAATGATTTTAACCAACAGTCATGTCGTTTCTGACGAAGAAGCCGATTATACTGTTTTTACTCTTGATGGCAAAAAGTATCCGGCTAAAGTCCTATCTAAAGATACCTTTCGAGATTTAGCCGTAATTAAAATTGAACCAGAAAAAATAATTGATGAGAAAGGAGAATTTAATTTGAAATCATTTCCGGTGGCAGAACTGGGGGATTCGGATAATCTACAAATTGGCCAAACAGTAATTACCATCGGCAATGCTTTAGGAGAGTTCAAAAACACGGTTTCGGCCGGGGTAATCTCTGGCTTGGGGAGAAGGGTGACTGCTTCAGGCGGAGGAGTAGTTGAAACTTTAGAAGATGTTATTCAAACCGATGCCTCTATTAACCCAGGAAATTCTGGCGGGCCGCTTTTGAATCTCAAAGGAGAGGTTGTTGGAGTTAATTTTGCTATGGTGGAACAGGCAGAAAATATCGGTTTTGCCATCCCAATTAATCAAGCCAAAAAAGATATTGAGCAGATTAAAACCATCGGAAAAATTTCTTATCCCTTTTTGGGAGTGAGATACGTTTTGCTCACAGAAAAAATCCAGGCGGAAAATAATTTACCGGTAAATTATGGGGCTTGGATAGTGAAGGGAGGCGGAGGAGAAGCAGCCATTTCTCCCGGGTCAGCGGCCCAAATCGCTGGTTTAGAAGAAGGAGATATTATTTTGGAATTTAATGGAGAAAAAATCACCACCGAGAACACTATGGCAAAAATAATTATGAAATATAACCCGGGAGATAAGGTAACCTTAAAAATTTTGCGGGAAGGAAAAGAAAAAATCTTTGAAGTTACTTTAGGCGAGAGAAATGAGTAAATTGCCTTGATTTTTTTAAAATTTTGTGTTAAATTAAAATATATGAATGGTCCCCAAAATTTTACCCACAAAGCTCAAGAGGCAATAATTGCTGCTCAGGATTTTGCCAGAGAAAAAAACCAACAGCAAATTGATGCCTTGCATTTGCTATACGCCTTACTTTCTCAGGAAGAAAGCGTGGTTTTGAATTTGCTTCAGAGAATCGGAGCCGATATTGAGGGTTTAAAAAGAAGGACGGGAATGGCTTTGGATAGGCTGCCGGTAATCGCCAATTCCCAAGCTTTTGGTCAGTTTTATTTAACCCAGGATATGGCCAAAGTTCTTGACCGAGCTAGACATGAGTCGGTGAAAATGGGAGATGAGTTTATCTCGGTTGAACATTTGTTTTTAGCCCTTTTAGACGTAGAGACCAAAGCCAAGGAGATTTTGGACAAAGCCACTTTTTTGCAACCGGGCGGCGGAGTAACCTCCTTGGAATTTGGCAAATTAGATTACGAGACGGTTTTAAAACAATTGGCTCTTATTCGAGGAGGAACTCGAATCACTGACCCCGAACCGGAATCGAAATATCAGGTAGTTGAAAAATATGCCAGGAACTTGACCCAATTAGCCCGCCAGGGGAAATTGGACCCGGTTATTGGCCGGGAAAACGAAGTTCGAAGATTAATGCAGGTATTGTCCCGGAGGACAAAAAATAATCCGGTTTTAATCGGCGAAGCCGGGGTCGGGAAAACAGCCATTGTTGAGGGATTGGCTCAAAGAATTGTTTCAGGCCAGGTTCCGGAATCGCTCAAGGAAAAAGAAATTATTGGGTTGGACTTGGGGGCCCTGGTGGCCGGCACCAAATATCGAGGAGAGTTTGAGGATAGAGTGAAAGCTCTTTTGAAAGAAATTAACCGGGCTCAAGGTCGTTATCTTTTATTTATTGATGAGCTGCATACTCTGGTTGGCGCCGGAGCAGCCGAAGGAGCAATCGACGCCTCAAATCTTCTGAAACCCGCCCTATCAAGAGGAGAGCTGAAAGCAATTGGCGCTACCACCTTGAAAGAATATCAAAAATATCTTGAAAGAGACCCGGCCTTGGAAAGAAGATTCCAGCCGATTTATGTTTCAGAGCCCACAATTGAAGACACCATTTCCATTTTGCGGGGAATTAAAGAAAAATATGAATTACACCACGGGGTAAAAATCAAAGATCAGGCCCTGGTAGCTTGCGCTCAATTAGCTGCCAGGTATATTACTGACAGGTTTTTGCCGGATAAAGCTGTTGACCTGATGGATGAAGCCATGAGCTCTTTGAGATTGGACATTGAATCTGAACCCCAGGAGCTCGAGGACCTAAAGAAAGAAATTCAAAAATTAGAGATTGAAAAGGAGGCTCTCAAAAAAAACCAAAGAAGACCCACTGTTCGTACGCAGCAAAAGGTGATTTCTCGGCAGTTAGCCGATTTAAAAGAAAAAGCAAAAGTTATAACAGCCAAATGGCAATCGGAAAGAGAAACAATTACCAAAATTAAAAATCTTAAAAAAGAAATAGATTCTTCCCGCTTTGAAGTGGAAAAAGAAACAGCCGAAGCCGATTTGCAAAAAGTGGCGGAAATAAAATATGGAAAAATTCCCAACCTCTTAAAAGAGTTAAAGAAAGAAGAAAGAAAACTGGTTTCCTTCCAAAAAACTCGGCCAGTTTTGAAAGAGGAAGTTTCCGAAGAAGAGGTGGCTAAGGTGGCTGCCAGATGGACGGGGATACCTATCACCCGGTTATTAGAGGGAGAGGCAAAGAAACTGGAAAAAATGGAAGAGACCGTTTCAAGAAGGGTGATTGGTCAGAGAGAAGCAATTGAGGCAATTTCTAATGCAATTAGGCGCTCTCGGGCCGGAATTTCTGAAGAAAATCGGCCTTTGGGCTCCTTTATGTTTTTGGGACCCACCGGCGTCGGAAAGACGGAAACCGCTAGGGCTCTGGCTGAATTTCTTTTCAATGATGAAAATGCCGTAGTCAGGCTGGATATGTCAGAATATATGGAAAAGTATTCTGTTTCTAAAATGATTGGCAGCCCGCCCGGTTACGTCGGTTACGAAGAAGGAGGGCAGCTCACCGAGAAAATTAGGAGAAGGCCCTACGCGGTGATTTTATTAGACGAGATTGAGAAAGCTCATCCCGAAGTTTTTAACATTTTACTTCAGATTTTGGAAGATGGCAGATTAACTGACGCTAAGGGCCGGGTGGCTTCCTTCAAAAATGCAATTATTATTATGACCTCAAATGTTGGCTCGGAGATTATTGCTAAAGAAGCCTTTTTAGGATTTATCGGTGGAGATGCAGAAAAAAGCGCCCGAGATTCTTTAAAAGAAAAAGTAATGGCGGCTCTGAAAGAAAACTTCCGGCCAGAATTTTTAAACAGAATTGATGAAATTATTATTTTCAATTATCTCGGAAAGCCGGAAATTAAAAAGATAGTTGATTTGGAATTAGAAAAAGTGGCCGAAAGATTAAAAAGTAAAAAAATTGAAATTCAGGCCACTGAATCAGCCAAAGAATTTCTGGCTGAACGAGGTTTTGACCAAAATTTAGGAGCCAGACCCTTAAAGAGGGTGATTCAGAAGCAGGTACTAGACCCCCTTTCTCTGAAAATTGTCTCAGGCGAAGTAAAAGAGGGGGAGAGGGTGATGGTTGATTTGGAGGAAGGTAAAATTAAATTCCTAACTCCAAAGGACTTAATTAAATCTCAACCCCAAAAAGTAAAAGTCACTGCTGATGCTTAAAAATATCTTTAAAATTATTGCTATTTTTATTTTGGGAACGGTCGGCGGAATTTTTGCCGACCAAATTCTCTGGCCTTATTTTGTTGAAAGGCCGCTTTTTAATCAATATAAATTAGAAAAGTCCCCGGTTTATGTTACCGAAAGAAAAGAAGTCTTTATCCAGGAAAATGTTGCCCTTGAAGAGGCAATTGAAAAAGTGGAAAAGGTTGTAATCGGAGTGAGAGCCGAAACAAAAGGTGGCAAAATTTTAGAAGGCTCGGGCTTAATTGTTACTGCCGACGGCCTATTGGTTACCTTAGCTGAATTGGTGCCCCAGGGCTCCAATTTTTCTTTTTTTGTCGAGGGCCAACCCGCCAATTTCCAAATTTTAAAGCGAGATTTAAAAGAAAATTTAGCATTAGTAAAAGTTGAAGAGACCAATTTGCCGACCGTTAGTTTCGCCGATTTAGAAAAATTGAAATTAGGAGAGAGGGTTTTTCTGGTCGGAGTTACTTTCGATACTCAAAAAATTACGCCGCTGGGGCGTATAGTAAATGAGGGGATTGTTAAAAGTTTTGACCAGGATTTCATTAAAACTAACATTTTTGAAAAAAACATTCTTAAAGGAAGCCCCTTGTTTGATATCGAAGGCAAGGTTTTGGGGCTAAACACTATTGATTTAGAAGGCAAAGTCATTGCCATCCCCATTTCCAAAATTAAATCCTTCGCCGGCTTCTAAAATAACTCGGAGTTGATTTTTAATTCATTTTGCCATATAATTTAAAATATTCTTTCAGCACCTTTTAAACTTAATAAAGGAGAAAAAAATAAAAAATAGAGGAGGGAAAACGCTTTGAGGAAACTGAAGCCAGAAGAAGTTCAGGAAGGTAAAGTATTTCATAATGCGGAAGAGTCGGTGAGGGTATTGAGGACCGAAACGAGAGAGCCTCAATCTCCACCTCTTCGAGTGGTAGTTTTTCAGAGGCTCGGAAATCGAGAGGAAGAAAGACGGCTACCGATAGATAAGTTTTGCAAACAATATCAAAGAAAAAAGAGATAAAAGATATCTCCTAAAGAGGGGTGCCCGCGCACTCCTCTATTTATTTTTAAATTCGGAATATCTATCGATTTCCGAAATCAATAGGAAATAATAATCGGGCAACTTCGAAAATTAAAAAAACACTAACAGGCGAAATCTCGCGGTTTCGCCTTTTTATTTTAACTTGAATTTTTCAAAAAATATGGCTAATCTGAAAATAGATAACCAATTTATTGAAAAGCTGCGAAACTAAAGAAGAAATAAAAAAATGGAAAAACCTGAATATCCAAAATATACAAGAGAACAAAAACTGAATTGTAAATTGACCGATAATGATATTAAAACGATTAAGGAACTACATTTTCAATTAGGATGGAGTTTACTAAAAATAGCAAAAGAGTTTAAGGTTTCTTACCTTACTATTAAATATTGGTGTTTATCTCCCGAACAAAGAAAAATTTTTAATAAAGAACATTATAGGAAATATAAATTTGAAACATACAACAATTCGCTTAAGGCAAGGGAGAGATTAAGAAAATTTAGAAAAAGAAAACGGGCATTGCAAAAAGAGGAAATCAGAAGGTTTGAAGCAGAGATGCATAAAAAATATTATTACCAAGATATAAAGAAAACAAGGGAAAAAGAAAGAATAAAAAAGAAAAAATATTACTCTCGTCCTGAAGTAAAGAAACGAATAAAACAACGTGGAAAAGAGTATCGTTCCCGTCCCGAGGTAAGGCAACGAATGAAACAATATGGGGAAGAGTATTATTCCCGCCCCGAAGTAAAAAAACATATAAAACAATATATGAAAGAATATCATTCTCGTCCTGAAGCTAAAAGAACATAGGAAACAATATGGAAAGGAATATCATTCTCGTCCTGGAATAAAAGAGCACAGGAAACAATATGATAAAGAACGCTATTGGAAAAACAGAGAGAGAATATTAGAACAAAAGCGACAAAAGAAATTAGCAAAATAGCCATATAATTATTATTAAAGAGCTAAAATAAATATATGAAAGAAAAAATCAAAAAGCCAATCACTGGCACCACTTATTATGAGGGTTTCTTTAAATGAAGAAGAAAAAAAATTATTAGATAACTTACGACAAATAATTGAATTTGGTAGGCAACAAATGGAGGGACGAGTTCATAATTTACAAGAAGCTGCCCCGAAGCAGAATGCATTATTTATGACCTTTGGGGTAGTTCATAATTATACGGAAGCAATATATACTTTATGCAGAAACATACGTCCGCAACCAGCTATAGTTTTATTAAGAAGTATATTTGAAGCTTGGGTCAACACCTTCTATTTATTAAGCACCGCCTCTAAAAAACGGTTGGTATTATTTACGATGGATGACGCACTTAATAAGATTACAGTTGCAAACGAGCTTCTTGATTTTATAAAAAGGTACCCATTAAGAGAAGGCAAAGATTCATTTACTACGAGAAGCGACTTAGAGAAAGTTAAACAAAATAATGAAGAAATCGTAAAAAGAATACGGAAGCATCACAAATTAAAGAAAGGAGATAAGTTCCCAAATTTATTAGACAGAGCGAGAGCTTGTGATAAAAAATATCATAAAAAATTACGCACGGGTTATTTTGAATACAATTATCATACTATCTATAGATTTTTTTCCCCTTATGCTCACCTTAATGCACGAGGAGTAGATAATTTCTTAAAACCCAGAATAGAGGGCGGTTATAATTTGATTACAAGCCAATCGGCAGATTTGACAGAACAAGTTTTAGCAAGTGCCTTCGCGTTTTATTTGTCGTTTTTAAGATATATGAAAGAAAAAAGAATTTTACCAAGAAGTATAAAGCTTGGAAAATTTAACAAAATGGTAAAACAGATGCCTATAGAAAGGAAAAGTTCTCTTTAAAATTTCACTAACTAGGTTCTAATATTGTCTAGTAGGGATAGTAAAAAAACGCTCATTACTGGGCAGTTTTTGTTAATATCGGTCTTTTTGTTTTTGGGGTGTAAATACTGTATAAGAACAATGCTTAAGATTTCAAGGGGGGGGCTTGCCATAAATACTTTAAGATTTAGCTGTTTGTAGCACTTGTTTCATTTGCGACAGGACAACTTCAGGATATTTAAACACATCCTCCCATCTCAAAGTTCTAAAATCGTCCGCTAGGGCGAGGTCGTTTTGACCCCTCTTTTTAATTTTGGTATATTTTAAAAATGTCGTTATGAATAAAGAATTTTTAATTCAACCGACAGACGACCTTTATCGCTTAACTTTGCTTTTTCCAAAAAAAGAACCTTTGAGATACAAGATGAGGGAATTGGCAGATTGAAGAAAGAAAAGCCCGAGAGTAAAAATCTCGGACTGATTTTGAGATATTAAATCGAATGAAATTTTAAAATCCACAAACCGGCCATCCGTAAGAATATTTGTCTACAATGAGTCCGTTTTTGTCTTGCAAATAAAGAGTATCGCAACCACCGCTAATAGTAAAATCCTTTTCCATATAAATGTGCCACTGGTTTTCTAAAAAATCTCCATCTCTAGAATATTTCCTGAAACAAGCATCGTAATTAAAATTATTAGTAAGGTAAGAGGTGCATTCCGAATCACCTAAAATTACAAGATTACTTGAATAATTAGGAGCTTCACATTCTCTCAGACCGAGAATGAACTTTTGGCAACATGGGTCAAGATAGGAAATATCTTCCCCTTCTGGTTTTGGACAATTTTTGGAAAAGGAAATAGCAAAATTATGATAATTTGCTAAATAGCCCAAGCATTTATTAGGTCGAAAGTTGTTATTTCTTCCCAAAGGATTTGGAGCGCCAGACAGGTATATTGTGTCACCACTTTTAACAATAATATTTTCCATCAGTTCTGAATCATAAAAAGGGTGATATTTTTCCATTCCTTTTGGGATATTGAAACTTCCTCTTTTTCCTCTAATTTGCCAACCGGTAATGTCGATTTTTTCTTCCGTTTTGAGGTAAGTACTAAAGGTTATTAAGGAAGGATAAGAGGAGTATCCAACTTGTAGACTCGAAATTTTTACTTTGCCAAAATAAGGAGAAGTATTTATTTTAAAAGTTCTCCTGGCTGGAGTTGAATCAACCGAATCATTAATCTTCGCTCTGACTAAAAAAGTATATTCTTTTGGGCCTGGAGGAAGATTGATTTCCCTTTTTTGGGAAGAAGTTTTTTCCCAATTTTCATCAAATCCTTCAATTTTTGTTTCAAACGTTAATTTAGTTTCGAGTTCTTTTGGCGAAACCGCTCCCTTGAACTCAAAAGTAACCTTGTTTGTGTCCCCTATGGCTTCACCTTCTTTTGGGCCAGAAATTATATATGTATCAATCAAAAGAGTAGGTTTTAATTCTGCGGGCTTTGGGGTAGGGGTCTTTGGGGTAGGGCCTGGCGATTTAAAAAAAGTTTGAGTTTTTGTCGGAACACTCACTGTGGCTTGAGAAGGGATTTCTTGAGGTTGAGGCATTTCTTCTCCTTTTGGTAATTGCCCAAAATGAGTGGAAGCCGCTAGAGCAGCAATAATAAGAAAAACGAGAAAAGATTGCATAACAATATTAAAACATAAAAAAACAAAAATTGCAATACTTTGACCTCTGGAGTTAATTTTGGTATATTTCTTTTAAGTATCTTTATGGATAGAAATTATTACCTCCAACTTACTCAAAATCTTTATCGACTAACTTTGCTTTTTCCGAAAAAGGAACCCTTGAGATATAAAATGAGAGAATTGGCTGACGATATTTTGGCAAAATCCGCGGAGAACTGTTCTCCGCGAGTTCTGGAAGAATTGGAGATTTTAGATAGTTTTTTTGAAGTGGCAAAAAATCAAAATTGGGTTAGTTCTTCGGAAATATTGGCAATTCAAAAAGAATATGCTAATTTAAGAGAAGAACTAAAAAAGGTAGAGCCAGAAAGAAAACAGAAAGACACTAAAGAAAATTCTTTTGTTGAGGTACAGCTTCAACCATTCTCATCACAAACGATGCCAGAAAGGCAGGAAAAGATTTTAGCTTTTTTAAGAGAAAATGGAAGAGTTCAAGTTTGGCAGGTAAAACAAATTCTCCCCGAGGTGTCAAAGAGAACCTTGAGAAGGGATTTTGAGAATATGCTAAACCAAGGGATTGTTGAAAGAATGGGGGAGAGGAATGATACTTTTTACCAGCTCAAAATATCCAAGTCATAGGTAGGACATACATATATAGTAGGTAGGACACGATGTCCTACCCTAATCTTATGGCGAATTTGAGAAAAACTTTTAGTAAAATCTACGATAAATAAATATATAA
>CAZWDF010000032.1:0-9576 GCA_964632335.1 uncultured Candidatus Saccharibacteria bacterium
ACGCTGTGTGACAGCCGATTTGATAGGAGAGTGGATAGGCTATGTATAAGAAGAAGGTACTAGATGACATCGAGCGACGGAAGAAGCAGTGGGAGGAGAAGTTTCTCAAGCCTGCATTGCAGAAAGCAGGGCTGAAAGAACCACCTAATAGGGTCTATACGCCGCTAGATATAAAGAAGTTTGATTTTTTGGAAAAGGTGGGCTTCCCCGGTGAATATCCGTACGCCACGCTGGCGAGCCCTTTTCGTATCAACAGCGACGTGGAGGAAGTAGTTCAGCGGCTTGAGCCTTCCAAAGGAACCTCACAGTTTGCCGGGGGCTATGCTGGCTACGGTACAGCTGAAGACACTCGGGAAATCTGGGTGCGCGATCATGGATTACGAGTGATTCCTGCCTTTGACATGCCCACTCAGGTCGGCCGCGATTCCGATGATCCCCTAGCCAGAGGAGAAGTCGGCAAGGTTGGCGTGGCTATCGACACCTTGAGAGACTTCGAGGTGCTCTATTCTGCCTTCGATGGCTGGGCCACCTTAGACCAAGTCTTTAGCTTTTGGACCATTAATGCCCCAGCCAACATCCTGCTAGCTCTGGGTATTGCCCTTGCCGAGAAGAAAGGTATACCCATCAGCAAGTTAAGGCTGGGACTGCAAAACGATACCTTGAAAGAATATGTGGCTCGCGGCATGTATATTTGGCCTATTGAGCCCCAGATGAGGATGCACCGAGATACTATTGTCTTTGGCTGCAAACATATGCCTTTACTGAATATAATGAACTTCTGCGCTTATCACATTCAGGAAGCTGGAGCGACTCCTGCGCAAGCGACAGGCTTGGCTTTTGCTCATGGCATAGCGTATATGCAACTGGGTATCGATGCTGGTCTAGACATCGATGAGTTTGCTCCGCAGATTACCCTTCACCCCCCAGCGGGGAGCATGGATTTTTACACGGAGATCGCCCGCGCGAGGGCGGCGAGGAGGATATGGGTCAAGATCATGAAGGATAGGTTTGGAGCCAAGAACCCTTCCAGCTGGCTCGGTAGCATAAACGACCTCGCTAGAGTAGGGCGGATCTGCATGACAAATGAGCGGCCGCTAAATAACCTCATAAGGTCGGTCCTAGGCGGCGTCGCTTCTGCACTTTCTGGCGCGAGGATTTGGGGCGGGGTGCCGTATGATGAGCCTCTGGGGCTAGGCCATAGCTACGAGGCGCAACAGCTTTCTCTTGATGCAACTAGAATCATGCGCTATGAGGCCAAGCTCGAACAGGCCATCGACCCATTCGCTGGTTCCTACTTCATGGAGTATCTGACTGACAAGCTCGAGGCAGAAATCTGGGATGTCATCAACAAGGTTGAGGCCCAGGGTGGTGCGGTGCAGGCTATCAAGTCGGGTTGGACGCAGCGAGAGATTTCCAGAAGCGCCTATGAAGCTCAAAGAGATGTTGAGCGAGGCGAAAAAGTGATCGTTGGCGTTAACCGTTTTATCGGCGAGAACGAGTTGGATGTCAGGCCATCAAGACTGGTACCGTCCATGTATGACCCTGTAGCACGGGAAACTGCCGAGGAAAGGCAGATTGCGAATCTGCAACGGGTGAAGGCAGAGCGCAGCAGCTCAGCGGTGCAGGCTGCACTGGCGAAATTGCGTAATGACGCGAAGAATGACGAGGTCAATATTATCCCCGCTCTTGTGGAATGCGCTAAATCCTACGCAAGCGTAGGCGAAATGTGTAACGTGCTAAGAGATGAATGGGGCGAATATGAAGACGTACCGCGGATCTGATTGCTCGGCAGTAGACACATTGGAGCATAACTCGGAGGGGAGATCACAGGAGCACGGTAAGCCGGTAGTACTCAATCCAATCGGCAGTGGGATATGTTATATATAAGACGCAGGTATTCGATGACACCGAGCTAGGAGGACTGCCGAGGGTAAGGGTAGGAACAGAGTAAGAGTGTCTATTGTTGAGTTTGAGATTGATGCCCGTCTAGGCCACAGAGGGCTTTTGGTCAGGCGGCGTATTAGAGTCAGTCAGGTTGAAGGGCGCTTGTTGGTTTGTTTTTAGGTACGCATTTTACCGAGGTCTTCAGTCCAAGTCAGGAGTGATGGCTAGTAGCTAATTTCAAGCATAGGGAGGATTGTTCAATGGAAGATAAGCCGATTAGGATTCTAATGGCTAAAGCTGGCCTAGATGGTCACGACCGAGGGGCAAGAGTCCTTACACTGGGCCTTAGAGACGAGGGGATGGAGGTTATCTATACTGGGCTGCACCAGACTCCAGAGAAAATAGCGCAGGCTGCGGTTCAGGAGGACGTGGATGTGGTGGGTCTGAGCTGCCTCTCAGGAGCCCACAAGTACCTCTTCCCAGCGGTAGTGGAGCAACTCAAGGCAAAGGGTGCGAGTGACATTATTGTCATTGGGGGCGGCCAAATCCCCGAAGAGGACTTCAACTTCTTAAAGCAACATGGCATTAGAGAGATCTTCACTGGTGGGTCGCGCATCGGAGCGATTGCGGAAGCTATTCGTAGGATGGTAAAGAAATAGCCTTCATCGGCATGCCTGCTCTTGGGTTTGCGGTATCAAAAAATGAGGTTAAGGGTGCAGGATAATCATGACAACTGAATATGTGTCGAATACTGGGCAGGGAGATAGTTGTATGGAGTTGGTTAAGAGAATGCTGGATGGAGACCAGCGCGCGCTGGCTCGCTTGATTAGTTATGTTGAAAACCAGACGTCACACGTTACTGAAATCATGCAGCTAATTCAGCCTCATGTCAGTCGAGCATACTGTGTAGGGTTCACTGGTCCTCCGGGAGTCGGCAAAAGCACTCTGGTGGACAAGGTGACAGCACTAATTCGCGAGCGAAATCTTACCGTGGGTATAGTAGCTGTCGACCCCACCAGCGCGTTTTCTCATGGTGCTGTTCTAGGTGACAGGATAAGGATGGAACGACACTACCTGGATAGCGGTGTATTCATCCGAAGTATGGCCACAAGGGGCAGTTACGGTGGCCTTCCTAGCACGGTTCGGGGTGTAATCAATGTGTTAGACGCGTCTGGCAAAGACTTTATTCTGGTCGAGACAGTAGGTGTAGGACAAACCGAGATAGACATCGTTAACACGGCCGACACCACGGTGGTCGTGCTGGGGCCAGAGGTCGGCGATGCGATTCAGACGATGAAGGCAGGCCTCATGGAGATCGCCGACATATTCGTGGTCAATAAGGCTGACCGTGACGGCGCTGAGCAAGTCATCAGTGACCTTCGTGCTATGCTGATTCTGAGTCCCGGGCGTTCAGGATGGGAAGTGCCCATCCTCCCCACCCAAGCGAATGCCAATGTGGGGACTCAGCAATTGCTGGATGCCATGCTCAGGCATCGTCAGTTTTTGGAAGAAACAGGTGCCTTCGCCAGCCGTCGACGAGAGCAAAGAAGGGACGATTTGCTTCGCAACCTTGAACTACGCCTAAGAGACCGGCTCACGGCTCTGCTCCAAACCAATGAGCAGCTCATAACCCTTCAGGAGGGAGTGTTCAAAGGCGATAAAGACCCCTATTCTGCCTGCGCTGAGATACTGGACGACAAGGTGCTCCTCAGAGCATGGCTTGGCGAAATGTGAGCGCTAAGCCAGGTCTCACCGGAGAATCGTGTAGAGTCTCAAAATGGCTGGCTTCGGGCACAAATAGCAGGATTCGTTAGTTGTAGACCTCCGAATTTCATAGGCCGAAGCGGACGGATATTGTTGTAGCATTTACAGCCTTGAGTCGTGAAATGGAAAATAGGCGAACGGTCAACTACTCGTTTCAGGATTCAAAAAACGCTAGCCTTTACGAACCCCGTATAGACTTCATCAGGCTGCAATTGAACGCGATTCTATCAGTCGTCGACTTAGAAAGTGGTGGACGGGTAGTGCATGTGGATGGATTTAGACTCAAGAATCTCTCAGACTGGAGAGTACCATCAAGATGTGACCCGGTGGACATATTCGGTTTGGCGGGCAGCCGGTGTACCAGTGCCTGCTGCTATTGCTTTAACAGGGGGAATCCTCCAGAAGTAGCTTTTGGGAATTTGCGGCGGAGGCGGTTTGAGGAATACCAAGAAATGTTGACGAGGATTCACTATTTCTCTCCTATATCTGGGACATCCCTATTTACGGATGTGGGCGATATTTACGAGGTATTAGGCCACTCTTATGTTTTTGATATTCTGCGCCGCCTGCGTGAGAAGACATCTAGGGTCTTCAGAATCATGACGAATGGCATGACGCTGACGGGTGATGTTATCGCCCGCTTGGCAGAGGTGAGGCCGGTGTATCTTTACTTTTCGCTGACAACAGTGTCCCCACAGCGGCGAAGAGCGATGATGCATGACCCAAAGCCGGAAGTGGCTATCGAGGCAGCTCGTCTGCTAAAAGAATCTGGCATCCCCTACGCGCTGGTAATCGTTGCCTGGCCGTTCGGGTCATTGCAGGAGCTGATAGAAGACATGTCAGCGACCGTGGGCTATGCCGACAGCCAAGATGCCCATATCATTGAGGTTCACTTACCCGGGTACAGTCGACAGTTTTCGCCTGTTAAACTCTTTGATGACGACGAGGTGTGGTCAGCGGTAGTCGCTCACGTGAGAAAACTGAGACAAGGAACGACTACCCCTATTGTTGTCATGCCCGCAATGTACGAGGAGAACCTTTTCGAGACGAAAAAGAACCTGCCTAAGGTAGTCGGCGTCATAAAGAACTCTCCCGCTTGTATTGCGGGCGTAAGAGGTGGGGATGTGGTGAGGCAGATAAACGGTGTCCCTATCATGACGCGGCCACAGGCTCGCGACATGTTAAGCGTTGTCCGAAAAACCAGGGCGACTGAGGCTGAGTTCGTAATTGAAAGGCAGGGACAACCTTTGCTCGTGCGAGCGGAGACAAAGGCGGGTTCATATCCGTACTCTCAGGAGGTAGATGCTCACCTAGGGGTCGTCATGATGGGAACTGGTCTCCGGCTCAGCTACATTGAGACGCTACGGGACATTATAGAGAAACGGCAGGCAAAACAGGTCCTTTTCCTTTCCTCAAGGCTCGTAAAGCCGACCTTTGAACAGGCACTATCGGATTCAAGGCTATTTCCCCGCAGTGACTTGCATCTAGATATTAAAGTGCCTCGAAATAACTTCTTTGGTGGTAACATATGTATGGGGGACCTGCTGACCGTACAAGACTTTATCGATAGTATCCATCAGTATATCGATGAAGGTAACCCGAAGCCAGACTTAGTTGTCATACCGTCATCCCCGTTTCAAATCGGAGCCTGGAAGAGAGACCTTACCGGTCGTGTATACCTGGACATTGAGCGAGAAACGGGGGTACCGGTTGAGTTGTTAGAATGCGAAAACATCTATGATTGAGTGCCACTAACCGTGGAAGCCTGCCAGGATGGAGTAGGGGATTCATTACCATTCCCAGTATGGTAATACTCCCAATCAGGCACATACTTATCCCCAGCCGTAAACGCTAGTGGACCTGCTTAAGCATTTCCATTGCCACCTGTCCGGGTATGGAAGAAACCTTGGCAAATGAGTGCACCAGCTGCTGGTGCGTACTTTCGTTGGCAAAATCCGATATTACCCGAACGATGACGAAGGGCACTTCATTTAAAGAGCACACCTGAGCGACAGCCGCTCCTTCCATTTCTACACAATCTCCGTTGAACCTCTGCCATAGTTCATGCTTGTGACTGAGTCCGATGACCGGCTGGTCCCCAGTGAGTACCGAACCCACTCGTGCCCTGAGACCTAACCTCTCGGCTGCTTTCAGCGCTAGGGCAATCAGAGTGGTGTCAGCTTGGTACCAGCGCCGCTCGACAGTGGCAGATTGAAAATCCCACTCGACAGCGCGGTCTGAGACGACGATGTCACCGATACGAAGCTCGGGCCTGAGTGCACCGGCGATGCCGACGAAGATAACCTGACCCACGCCGAAGTAATCGATAAGGAATTGGCAATAGGTGGCTGCACGCACCTTGCCGATTCCCGAACTAACCACTATCGCCCGATAGTCAGTGAAGTCACAATGATACAGAGTCCGCTTTAGATGCTGCTCAGCCCGGCTCAGCGGTGCATTTCTAGAGATGAACTGGACTTCCTCCTCAAGTGCTCCCATCACCCCGATAGACTTTGTTTCCATCTTTGTCTCTCCTCATAGCCTGCAAAAATGCTCTCGGGGATACCCAAACACTCTGTTAGACTTCTTCGAAAGACTTGCGACGCCTTCTATTTAGCTTACCGGCTCCAGTAGGTCTCACTAAATGTACATTGATTTGTTTAATCTAGGCTAAAGGGGCTCCGAATCGGAAGTTTCAATGTACGCATGTAATAGTGCAAACAGGAGCCTGAAGAAAGCTTTGCCGTGTGAATCATTATCCCGTCAGCAAGCTGCCAGGTATTCAGCGGAGTATCTTGTAGAAATCGGCTTCGCTACTATCTCAAACCTAGTACTACATGTCCTCTAACTTAGCCTCTCTTTGGCTAAGTCTACACCTATTCAAAAACATTTTCGGTTAGTAACCCGATAAACTCTTCCTCGGGCATATCTAAGAGCTGCCGACATACATATTCGGTATGTTCTCCCAAGCAAGGTGCGGCTAAACGCAGTTCACTCGGTGTCCGAGACAAAATATAGGTGGTATTACCCGTTTCGTAGGTGCCAATCTCCGGGTGTTGGAAGTCATGAAAGAAGCCTCGGTGTCTAAGTTGCCTGTCTTCAATAACATCCTTTATCGTCTGGACCTTCCCAGCAGGTACCCCCACAGCCTGCAGCCTCTCCATTACCTCATCAGCCGTGAAGTTAATAGTCCAATTCCCTATTACGGAATCCAGTTTCGTTTCGTTGCTCTTCCTGTCAAGTAGTGTGGAAAACATCGGGTCGCTGGCTAATTTTGGTTTGCCCATTACCTTGCATAAATTCTCCCATTCTGTCTCCGACATTACAGCGATTACACACCACCTGTCATCACCTTTGCAGGGGTAGGCATTATGCGGAGCTGCATATGGTACTTTATTGCCGCTCCTGGTTACAATATGTTTATTCGCTGAGTAGTCAAGAATCGCTGGTGCTATCCAATGAAGTGACGGCTCGAAGTTCGACTGGTCAATGTATTGCCCCTTACCTGTTCTTCGTTTGTAGTCTAAGGCGGCTATCAGAGCTGCCGTAGCAAATGTCGGGGTAATGAAGTCAGGGTAAGATTGGCCTATCATACTCGGTGGCTCATCTGGGTAGCCAGTCAGATTGACATGCCCAGTGAACGCTTGTAGCTGAGGACCGTAGGATGACATTTCACGATAAGGCCCAGTTTGCCCTTGGGAGGAAATGCTGAGGTAGACAACCGCGGGATTGACAGCCTTAACAGAAGGATAGTCCACACCAAGCCTTTCGACTGTGCCCGGTGTGAAGTTTTCCATAACGATATCGGCCCATCTTAATAATCTGTCCAGCACACGCCGAGACTTGGGATGTTTCATATTAAGTGCCAGGCTATAACGGTCATTGTTACACCCTGCAAAATAACCACTTCGATTAATACCCGGCTTATTATCCTTGAACGGGGGAGATGACCTCAGATTACAGGGTCTGAGCGCCGATTCCACCCGTACAACTGTAGCCCCATACATACCTAAGACTCGCATGGATAAGTTGGCAGTACCAGCATATGTAAAACCTACAACCTTGAGTCCACTAAATACTCCCATAACTGCTTACCTCCTTGAGCACAGCTTAAAGTTAGATAGCACCTATCCCCTCAAGTATGACAAGCTCCTCCGGTGTTAAACCAAGCTCCTCTACATATACCTCTCGGTTATGTTCTCCGATCAAAGGTGCCCTCCGCCTTACGGTAATTGGCGTCTCGGACATTACGGCAAATGGCCCGGGGTACATAATGGTGGTATCAAGTTCTTCATGATAAATCGGTGCCCAGAATTTTCTAGATTGAAGTTGTTCATTTTCCATGATATCCCTGTTTGTCGTCACTGGAAACAGAGAGATACTCCTCCGCACAGCTTCGGCAAACAACTCCATGGCTGTATGAGTCTTGAATAAGCTGCGTATTGGTTGGCGAAATTGCTCTGACTGTTCCGGCGTCATCTCTCCCAGATTAAACTGATACCAGTCCCGTCCTCTATGGTATTCATTTGAAAATCCCTCGTCTTCAAGCCACTTTGCCATTTTTGCGTTTGTCTCAGCACCGGGCAATCCTCCATATATCAGGTAACTTACATATCCGTCCTTACATTCCCAAAGCAGTGAACGACGCATACTAGCGGCTGGTCTGTTAGAACCACCGCGGCTTCGGTCCACGCCAAGCAAATCCCACCAAGGCATTTGCTCATGGTTATGCCAAGCTACTGTGGCTTGGGCAGAAACATCAACATGCTGACCAAGCCCAGAATCCCCTCTCTCATATAAAGCCACCATAGTCCCTTCAGCCGCATATGTAGCGGCGGCGATATACGACTGCGGGAGGCTACATTGAACCGGTGGTCTGGGGGGGTCACCGCACATACTCATAAGGCTCCCCATAGCCCAAACCACAATGTCAGGCGCCTTGTAGTCCTTGTACGGACCTGTCTGACCGAATGGGGAAATAGAGGTCATTATTATTCTTGGATTGATTGCTTTTAAAGCTTCGTAGCCAAGCCCTAGCTTCTCCAAATATCCTGGATGGAAGCTTTCCAACACAATGTCAGCCTTTTCAAGCAACCTGCAGAAAATCTGTTTACCCTCTGTACTCTCTATATTGAGTGTTATGCCACGCTTATTATTATTGAAAGCAAACCAAAAAAGGCTTTTCTCGCGATGCGGAATATCACCGTAGAAAGGACCAATATTACGGGTGGAATCTCCGCCGGGCTTCTCTATCTTAATTACATCAGCTCCCATGTCTCCTAAGATTTTCCCGCACAAAACCCCCCTTTCGTCACATAAATCAAGCACACGATACCCAGTCAACAATGCATCCATCTTCGTACCTCCAGATATGATAGGCTTTGGGGTGAGTCTATATTCCTGAACAAGTGTAGAGAGTCCATTTCTGCCAAAGGTTATTACGTATTCGCCGGGTACCCCATGCAAAGGTCTTTACTTTATTAAGAAAATTTCGGCGCTTCAGTCTTTTTGGGACGATAATTCTTAACGTATGTTACGCCCAAACCTAGCATCTGTCAAGTTCCCGAATTGCGTCATAATTAGTGTTGCTGAAAATGGTATCGTTGCGTCAGAAATAGTGTTACCTAAGGAGAATGCCGAAATAGTCAGGGTAATCCAGGCACGGACAAGCTCTTTACCGGCCAAAGGCTGGACGGCACAGGGCTTTACTATTACGGTGCCAGGTACTATGATGCCAGTCTCGGGAGGTTTATCAGCGCGGATACGGTGGTGCAGGACTTCAGCAATCCACAGACGTTGAACCGGTATTCCTACGTGGCCAACAACCCTCTGAAATATACCGACCCGACAGGTCTGGTATTTGATGCTGGAGATAACCAACAGGCGATTGAAGATGCTTACAATGCAATTATGAACAACCTGGACATT
>CAZWDF010000033.1:0-9447 GCA_964632335.1 uncultured Candidatus Saccharibacteria bacterium
ATGGCTAGCGGGGGCATTATTGCGTTTGAAGAAGGCGGTCGTGTTACTAGAGAACAGTTACAGGCTGAGTATGACGCACTTCAAGAAGCCAAAGGCCCTTGGTATATGCCAACTCCTAAAGGCGCTGGCGCTAAAGAAAAAGAAGCTGCTTATTTAGACATGCTTAAGCGCTATCAAGCTACTCAAGGTATGCCCCCTTCACAAGCGGTTCCTGCCGTTGCTGCTCCTGCAGCGGTGTTGCCTCCTGTAGATACTGATACTAAACCCGATGCCCCTGCCGGTGTCCCCCCTAAAGCTCCTATGACTGGTGTTGGTGCTCCTGCAGGTGGGGCAAACCCTTACGCTGTTCCTAGCGCTGCGCAGTTTGAAAGTCCTAAGTCTAAAGACTATTTAAGCAAACTAGAAGGCATGGCTGAAAAGCAACGCGCCGGTCTTGACGCTATTAAATCTCAAGGTGGTGGCGAAGCCCTTATGCAGATGGCGTCTGGTTTGTTAAGCCGTCCTACATTAGCTCAAGGTATTGGCGCTGCGTTGCCTGTGGTTGCGTCTACTGCCGCTGCAACTCGTAAAGAAACACGCGCTGTTGAGAATGCTGCTAATGACTACGACCTTAACTTGGCTAAAGCGCAAGAAGCTGCTGAAAAAGGTGATACAGAAAACCAACTTAAGTACATGCAGTTGGCTAATGAAGCTAAGTATCGTGCGGACACAATTGGCTTACAAGGTGCGCAGCTTAACCAACTTCCAGACAATGTTAGAACAGCTATGGCAATACAAAAAGATCCAAGCCTTGCACAGTTCTTCCCAAATATGACCAAGGCATCACAAATATCTTTGACTGATGCAGCTAAGCAATGGAATGACTTACCAAAAGAAAATAGAAAGTATTACAAAGAGCTGCAGGGTATGGGTATTAATAGCGAACAAGACTACTATAAGTTTGTAAATGGTCAGTTATTGTCTGCTACAATTCCCGGACAAGGCGCAAATATCAGAACATACTAGTTCCGCCTGCTAGTTTAAAAAGTAAAACTTATGCCATATTTGCGCTTACCTGATGGTTCCTACATGGATGTGCCCGAAGGGGTATCACAAAGCGAGGCACTATCGCACGCACGAGAGAAATACAAAGACCTTTATACACCAGCCGAAAAGCCTGACACCGGGCTAACTGGCGCAGCTAAAGCAAGCTACCAAACATTAAAAGGCGATATTGCCGCATTAGCCGGACGTTCCGGCTTAATGGACGTAGCTGAAGCGCAAAAGTATCAAAAAGAACGTCAGGCTGAAGCCCAAAAAGTATTTAAGCCAACCGAAGAAGGTTGGACAGAAGCGCCTTTCTTAAAAGCCCGTGAGTTACTTGGCGGTTCGTTGCCATACATGGCTGCCCCTATTGCTGTTGGTGGTGCGGCTGCTTTAGGTGGTGCTCCTGTAGCTGTCGGCGCTGGTTTAGCTGGTTTGGCATCTGCTGGTCAATTCACTGGCTCAAACTTATCTCGTCAAATGGATACGGGTAAAACCCTCCAAGAGACTGACCTTATGGCTGCGGGTGCAGCTGCCATTCCACAAGCTGCGTTAGACGTAGTTGGCTTTAAGTTTTTACCGGGCGTACAGCGCATTTTTAAGTCTGTCGGTAAAGAACTTTCTGAAGAAGCTGCTAAGAAAATTGTTGAAGCTGGCACTCTTAAAACTGCAGGGCAATACGCCCTTGGTGGCGCAAAGATTGGTGGTATTGAAGGCGCTACTGAAGCAGGTCAACAGCTCTTTGAGCGTCTACAAGCTGGGCTAAACATTGGTGACGAGCAAGCCCGTAAAGAATATCTTGATAGCTTTATTGGTGGTGCTGTATTAGGCGGTGTTGCCTCTCCGTTTGGTGTTGCTGGTAAGCGTGATGAAGCTAAAGATGTTATTACTAAAGAGCAAGCAAAGCGTGATGTAGAGGCTAACAAGCTAGCTGAGCAACAAAAGATTATTGATGTACAGGCTAAGAAAGACGCAGAACTTCAAGCTGTAGAAGAGCGCAAAGCCAAGATTGAACAGATGGGTCCGGAGCTATTCCACGCAAAGCCAGACCTCTTAAGCAAGCTAGAAGGGCTAAACACCCAAGCTCAAACAGTAACTGATTTAGATGAGTTGGCTGCACTTAGCCAACAAGCACAAGAAATTAAAGCGCAAATTGATAACCTTGACCCCGACTTAGTGGGCGTTAACCTTAAGAAGCTAAAGAAAGACACCGCTACACTACAAGGGCAAATCAAGAAGGCGGAGAAAGACGGCGACGAAGAAACACGTCTAGACTTACAAAGTAAGTACGATGCCAACTTAGCCGCTATTGAAGAAAATAGCCTGCGTTTAGAAGCACTTAAGTACAAGCCGTTTGTTCCACCTACTGTACAAGAGGTTGAGAAGAAACTTGCTACCGCTCAAAAGCAACTACAAAAAGCTAAAGAAGAAGGCGACCTTGTATCTATTGGTAGGATTGTTGCAAAGATTAAAGAGTATCAAGCCGATCCTGAGTACCAGCAGTACTCTACAGATCAACAGCGCGCTGCTGAAGAAAGAAGTCAACGTGCCGCCGTATCAGCAGACATACTTGCGCAAGAAGAACAAGCTAACCAAGCTAATACAGAAATCGCCACATCTCGTGGAAAGCCTGTAGTACAGAAGAAGTTCGTTGATCTTCCACGCTTGCAGCAACACTACAACAATTCGATTGAACAGCTAAACGCTAAGCTAGCCGAAACTAGCCAAGCCCCTGCATTAGAAATTCCAGAAGGGCAGTCTGCGCAAGAAACCCTTGAACTGGCTAAAAAGAATTACCCCGAAGCGTTTATGTCCCCTGCTGAAAGACAAAATGCAAACATTAATTTGCCGCCTGCAGACCCAGAAGTTCAGAAGCTCATTAAGAAAGTACAAGATGCTAAAGACATGCTGGAAGAGCATCGCCCAGCTACATATTCTTTAGAGCAAGCAAAGCCTGATCTTGCACAACAACTTGTGGATAAGTTCACTGCGCCTGAACAAAAGCTGCCAACAGGGCTTACGCCTGAACAGAAACAAATAGAGAGCGAGCGCTTAGCTAAACTTGAGCCACTCAAGAAAAACTACTACGACTCGTTTGATGCGTATAAGAAAATCATTGATGAAAGTGAAGCTGCCGTTAAAAGTGGTAAAGGTAAGCGACTTTACGGATATAACGGGCGCCCATTACAAGCTAGCGAAAAAGCCACTGAAGCGTTTAACAAATACGTTGAAGCCAAGAATGCTTATTTACAAGTTATGGGCGAAGGCACGCCAACCCCTGCCAACGCCATTAAAGGTTTAGAAGCCGCACAAGATGTTGCGCTATTAGACCTTACCGATACCATTGATAGTATGCGTAAGGGTGAGTTTTTTGGTGGGCCTAATCCTGCGGCAGCTAGCAGTTTCTTAGGTTCTTTGGCACAGAAAGCCCGTACAGAACTAAATAAATATAGTGACGCAACAGTTAGTCAAATCGATTATGTGCGTCAAGGCAAAGGTTTGCCAGCGCTAACTGAAGAAGCTAAAGCTGAAATCACCGATGAAATCGAAGCGTTGCTGGCTGGGAAAATTGAACGTGCTACAGGTAGACTGGCTCGTGTATTAAAAGCTGGAGAGAAAACCGCTCCAGAAGATACTGCCATACGTGCTGCGTTTGAGAAGGCTGGCTTTAAGTTTGAACCTATTGCCACTGGCGAAAGAGAAATTCTTACTGGCTTTAGTCGTGAAGAACTTGCTGATGTTAAAGACGTTGTTAACAAGATTAAAGACAAAGCGCTACAAAAAGAACGTACGTTTGGTAAATTAACTCGTGAATCTACAGGCGACCTGTTTACTGAAGGGCGCATTAAAGATACTGGTAAATCTCGTAAGACTGATGTTGAACTTGAAGATACCGAAAAAGCTATTCGTGGTGTAGCCGCTATCCTTGATACTGACCTGTCTTCTAGAGACCGTGCGGTATTTGAAGAAGCTGAGCGCTTATTAAAAGAGGGTGTTAAGACCCGTGACACTACCGACTACACAGCTAGCGGTGTTGCTAAAGTCATGCCGGGCTTGGTTGACTCTGTTAATGAGCAAGCCTACAGACTATCTTTAGGTAGAGAAGTAGAAGCCAAAGAAACACAACAAGCAGTCGCCCGTGTTAAAGAGGCAATGTCGTCTCGTGTTATGACTCAACCTAGCGGTAAATCAGCTACGCAGCTTGAGTTTTTCCCGGGCGAAACTGCTACGATTAGAGCGGATGAAAAGAATTTAAGCCGTCTTGGGCAGCTCCGTAACGCTCGTGGTGCAGATGCTATTGCCGCAGGCCGTAAGTATTTTGCTGAAAAAGACACGGGTGCCTTTAAACCTGCTGCCATGCTTAAGTACTTTGAAAGTGCAGAGCTTGCTAAGCTAGTCCAAAACGCACAAGAGCTGCAAGCTGAAGCTAAAAAGTACATAGCCAAAAAAGAAAAAGTTAAAACAAAAGCCGCTAAAGACAAGTACCAGTCAATGGCTGATGAAGCTTTTGGTATGTACGACGAGACTATGAAAGAAGTTGACGAGTACGTCAGCTATATTGAAGACTATGCGCGTGCTGCTATTGCTAAAGCTGATAAGCCAGCCGCTTTTATCGAGACATTTGAAAACCAAAAACAAGCTGTAAAGAAAGAACTTACAGCAACCAGTAAAGTAACAACCGAAGCTGCCGCTATTGCCAATAAAGTTAAGAAAGACATCGCCCGTAAGAAAGAAGCGGTTCTAAATAACGTTGTTGAGAATACTAAGGAGCGTGTTGCCAAAGAGCAAGCTACTGCTTCACGGCAAACTGGCTTAGGTTTACCCGGTACCAAAACACAGTTTAAAGTACTGCCTCGTATGGAGGCGGAGTTACCGCACAGATTCGACACAATTCAATCTAAGTTTAACTTTGCTCGCCAGTACTATAAAGAAATGCTTGCTGGTCGCAGCATGACCATGAACAATAAGCAACGTCAAGCGCTTACTGAAAAACGTAAAAAGTACGAAGACGCTGTAGCTAGTTTAGATAAAGCGTTTAAGCAAAACAACGTAGACACACGCATTGCAGGCATCATGCGCAACATGATCACAATGGATGAGGGCACACCGCAGTATAGAAAAGCGCAAAACGTAATTGCTGGTATTGAAGAGCGTATACAAGATGGCGTTGCTGGGCTTAAAGCTAAACGTGAGACCGTTCTTACAAAAGAAGCCGCTGCTAAAGAAGAAAGCCTTAAAGAAGATTTGGGCTACCCATCGTACGAAAGCGTTGAAGCATCAGGCCCTAAACAAACAGCCGAAGAAAAAGCCGTTGGTCGCATATCTGAGGTAGAACTCGCTGCGCTCCGTAAGGTAAAACAAGACCGCTTTGACTTTGTTACTAAACGTTTAGAAGATCAAAAAGCCCCAGTTGCAGACCGTGCTGCTCTTGTTGAAGAGAAAGCTGCTCTTGAAGCGGATATTAAAGCGTTTGATGAAGTACTTAACGCACGCCGTATTGGTATGGTAGTTGGTCAAGCGCAAGAAGAAAAAGGCGCTAAGAAATACAAGCCTAGTGAAACTGAAAAAGCAATGGAGAAAGCTGGCAAGTTTCAAAAAGCCGGTGTACTTCCACAGTCCTATATCCTTGTAGCGCAATCTTACAAAGAGCGTGTTGCTTTTAAGAAAGCCAAAGAAGAGAAAAAGACGCCATCCGCCGTAACAAAGTTAATTAAAGAAATTGCTGCCTTGCAGGTAGATATTCAGTTCCAAGACCCTGAAGCCCCCTTAACACCTGCGCAAATTGTTAGCAAGATGGCGTTAATTGCCGATAAGAAAACTCAGATTGAGCGTGCTACTTTGGAGTTTACCGAAGTGCTAGAAGCCAAGAAGATGGGTATTTCCGTTGAAGAGTACCAACGTATCTTTAACTTTATGGGCGCTGGAGAGTTTAAGTTTGACCCCGGTGTTAGCCTTACCAAAGAACAAGTGGCTCGCATAAACAAAGAAAAACTAAGAGACTCTGATGTTGATTTCCGTATAGGTAGTGGTAATTCTGTTGGTTTGCAGATGCTTAGGGCAGATGCTAAAGAGGTTGTAGATAAGATCAAGCTACCAAAAGGTTTAGACATTACTGTTGTACAAGAGCTTTCTCCAATGGTTAAAGAGTACATTCGCTCACGCGGTGTTGATCCTGAGAGTGTTAAAGGCTTTGTAACCAACAACGGTTCTGTAGTAGTTGTTGCTGGTAAACATGAGAACGCTAAAGACGTTGAGGCTACTGTAGCCCACGAAGTTATTGGTCACTTAGGCGTTGAGCAAACGCTTGGTAAAGAAGGTATGGCTAAGTTAGTTAAGCATATCACTGCGCAAAAAGGCGGTGTAATGGAACTAGCTAGCAAACTAGGTGTTTGGAACGAAGCCTACGGTGCGTACTCTGCTGCTATTACAGCAGGCAAAACCAAAGAAGAAGCTCAGGCTGATGCAGTGCATGAGATGATTGCGCACGTTGAAGAAAAGCGCCCAAGCAAAACCAACATTCAAGCGTTTAAAGACTTTGTTAAAGCAATGGTTGGCGTATTGCGTGCGGCTTTACGTAAGTTCAATATTGATCTTGCTATTGATACAAACGACATCTACAAGATTTTGCGCGACGCACGTAAGAGTTTTGATGCGGTAGCCCCCGGACTCTATAAGAAAGAGAACGGCGAGATGCAATTTAACAGCTCTTCTGCCGTTTATGGTCCGGGTGGTGAGTCCGTACAGCGTGCGGCAAATGCGCTTTTAATTAAGCAAAGACCTCTTAAAGATCGTTTCTTCCCAACTAATATTGGCTTAACGATTGAGCAAAAGTTTGTTAAATCTTCTGCTGGTTTGATGCGTGTATACGAGAACATGGGTATTGCCAAGAGCGCAGATGCGTTACAAACTCAGTACTACATCCAAAACCATAACCAGCGTTTTGCTTGGACTTCACAAACTACCGCTCGTGGCGTACCTATTCTACGTAAAGAAGAGGGCGGTAAGGGTATGGTGCTTGAGTCTAAAGAAGGCGCTAACCTTAAGAAATTTGCCGAGGCATTGAGTGAAGCCAACTGGGGTAACGCTGAAGGCGTGCGTAACATAATGAGTTTGCATCGTATTGGCTTACGTGCTAAACGTGTTGGTCTAGACAAATTAAACTTTAAGAAACAAGAAGTTACAGAGCAGATGCTCAAGAATGTAGAAGCCGTTATTGAGGCTAACCCATCGCTTAAAAAAGCAATCTTAAAAGCAGACGCTATCTACGACCAGTACAACAAAGACTTGATGAGCCTGATGGTGCAAACAGGGCGCATGGCTAAAAAAGTTGCAGATGAGCTTACTAAGCACAACGATTACATCCCGTTCTACAGGCAAGAAGCTAACGGTGATGTGTACCTAGAGATTGGTGGTGCGCCTCGTGTACAGGTTGGTAACTTAAAAGATCAGCCCTACCTCAATGAGTTGGTAGGTGGTGACGAGCGTATTGTAGATATTTATCAAGGCGCTTTGCAGAATACCAATATGATTGTTGATATGGCGTTGCGCAATTTGGCTACTCGTAATACTGCCTATTCTTTAGGCAAACTAGGCTTGCTAGAAAAAGGAAAAAACAAAGACGGCATCGGTATTCGTACAGGCTTTGGTGAAACTAAGAACAATGTAATCCGTTTCTACGTACAGCCAGTTAGCGAAAAAGACGACGGCAAACGCCATGTTATCTTGAAAGAAGATGTGGCGGGCGTGCCTGCGCAGTTCATTATTGAAGGCTTGGCTGGTGTTAATACATCCGTGCCAACGCTTGTTAATATGATGGGCGCTCCTGCAAGACTGTTGCGTTCTTGGGTTACAAGAAGCCCTGTGTATGCCGCACGTCAGGTTGTGCGTGATCCGTTCATTGCTGTTATGGCTAACGGCGTAGAAATTGGCGGTGCTTTGAAATCCCTCAAGATTATGGGGCAGGCTATTACAGGCAAACCTGTAGAAGATGAGATTGGTCGTCTTGGTTTGATTGGTAGCAACGTGTTTACTGGCACCAATGAAGATGCGCAGAAGATCATGCTACAGATTACCAGCGGTAAGAAAGGTTGGGAATCTTGGTTGGCTAAGGCAGATATGCTTGCTTTGCAGGGCGATGCAGCAACTCGTACAGCCGCATTTAATAACTTCCGTAAGCAGGGCTTGGGTGAGATGGAAGCGATTATCGCTACCTATGAATTGATGCCGTTTACCCAGCGTGGTACGTCATCTAGCTTGTTCTTGCTATCCACAACGGTACCTTTCATGAACGCACAGATCCAAGGTCTGAATGTTCTGTACAAGGCGTTTACAGGAAAAGCTACCTTCCAAGAGAAGCTGAAGATTAAAGAGAAGTTGTGGCAGCGTGGCATGATGCTGTTCGGTATGTCTATGGCTTACGCCCTGTTGATGAGTGAAGATGAGGCTTATCAGAACGCTAACGATGACGAAAGACTTAATAACTGGTTTGTGTATGTGCCGGGTATTGATGAACCTGTTCGTGTACCTATCCCATTTGAATTGGGTATTGTATTTAAAGCGCTACCTGAAACTATTGTTAACTTAGCTAGAGGTGATAGAACCGCAGCCGAAGCTATGAAAGCGTTGGGTAAAATGGTTGCTAACGCTGCACCTATTGGGCCAAGCTCAATACCACAAGCAGTTAAAGCACCGTTTGAAGTAATGGCAGACTACTCATTCTTTAGCGGTCGTAGCATTGTTGGTGAGCGTTTAAAAGATGTTGACCCAAGTGAGCGCTTTAACGCTAACACTTCTGAGATTGCCAAGTTTATTGGTAAAGGCACAGGTCAAATTCCAATCTTTGGTGAATACTTATCGCCTGTTCAGATTGAATACTTGATTCGTGGATACACAGGTAGCTTGCCGTTAGCAGTAGCTTCATTAACTAACCCAATAATGGGTAGCACAGGCGGAGAAAAACCAAGTCCTCGTGCCAGCGATTTACCAGTTGTAGGCTCGTTATTCCAGCCTAAAGATGCTAGCGGTCTTATCAACCGTGCGTACAAAGATATGGAAAGCGTACAAAGGGCTAAGGCAACATACAACAAGCTTACGGAAGAAGGGCGTGATGCAGAAGCTGACGCTTACGCAGATCGTTTTGCAGACCTACTTGATCTTGCTCCGCTTGCTGGTGACTTCCGTTCACGTATGGGTGAGTTGGCTAAAGAAGAGCGTGAAATTAAATCTGATCCAAACCTATCAGGTCCTGAAAAGCGCCGTCAACTTGATGAAATCCGTCAAGAGCGTATTGAGACAGCTAAAGAACTTATTAGCGAACGCGGGTAAAGAGAACGCCGAGCTTACCCTCTACGGTACCGAACTCGGCTTTTCCCAAAATGTTGTAGTGAAGGGCGGCACTAAGCCCTTCACTCTTTGTCTCCTCCA
>CAZWDF010000034.1:0-4293 GCA_964632335.1 uncultured Candidatus Saccharibacteria bacterium
AACCTGACCATCGGTAAAGTTTTTGTGTAATTGTTTAGACATAATTTAGAACCTCGCATCTTATTAGGATTTAGTTCTAGATTACATCTTTTTATTGTTTTTTATTAGTGCACTTTTGATTTGTAAATAACAAAATTATAAAAAAATTATAAAAAATTATAAAAAATGTTTGACAAATTAAAAATTAATGTGGTAATATAATCAAAATAATGGTCAGGCCATCTGATAGTTAGATAATCTACAATAAAAGGTATAAATTATGTTTAAAAAAGTAAAAAATAAAAGGTTGTATTTACAAATAGTAAACCAAGTTCGTGATCTTATAGCTAAAGGTAATTTAAAAGCTGGTGATAAGCTTCCGCCAGAAAGAGAACTTACTGAAAAATTTGATGTAAGCAGAGCATCTATTCGGGAAGCGATGAGTGCACTGGAAATACTCGGATTGATTGAAAGCAGAGGCAGTCAAGGAAATTTTATTAAAGTAGATGCAATGGATGCATTGATAGATGGTGCATCACTGAAAGAATTATTAAAAAACCACAGTCCATTAGAAGTATTTGAAGCAAGATGTGAGATAGAGCCGGTAATGGGTGCACTTGCTGCAGAAAGAAAGACTCGGGAAGATTTGGAAAGGCTTAAAAAGTGTTTGATAAAACTAAATGCTTTAGGTAGGCAGGTAGAAAGCGATCTAAAACAAATAGATAATTATATGGAAGAGGACCGTAGATTTCATCTGCTGATTGCTCAATGTGCACATAATTCAGTCTTGCTTACCGTATATTCTGCTGTAAATCTCATGCTTAAGGAAAAGCATTGGAAAGTTTTGAAGATGAAAACTTTAGTAAAAGAGGGTAATATTAAGAAATTTGAAAAGGAACATACGGAAATATTTAATGCAATTCGTGATAGTGATTCAGAGCTTGCTAGAATTAATATGCGTGAACATCTGCAATGTATAAAAAAGGATATGTTTGATGAGTAAAATTTTTCTTAATTTTGTATTTCTAATGAGTTCTGTTTTATAGAGTAAAGGTTTAAATATTGAATTGTTTTGGGTTTGTGTTTTTTGTTAAAAAGAGAGTTGATAATAATAAAAGTATAAATCATCAATTCATTGAATATAGAATCTAAATTACCGTCTTTTATAAAGAAGTAAATAAAGAAGTAAATAAAAAAATGGTGAATAAAATAAAAAAGTTAAATGGATTTTTCAAGGCTAAATCTATAGCTGTAGTTGGTGCATCTACTAATCCCGAAAAAACTGGTCATATTATTATGAAGAATATTATTGAGGGAGGTTTTAAGGGACAGATTTATCCAATTAACCCAAAAGGGTCAGAAATTTTAGGTTTGAGTTGTTATCCATCTTTAATAGATGTCCCTATTGACAAAATTGATCTGGTAATCATTGTAGTACCTGCAAAGTTTGTACCAGGAGTTATGGAAGATGCAGCAAAAAAACAAGCTACTTGCGCAGTTATCATTTCAGGAGGTTTTCGTGAGGCGGGCAATGATGATCTTGAAGTGTCTGTTATTGAAACAGCAAAAAAATATGGGATTAGATTTATTGGATCTAACTGCCAGGGAATAACTTATACGCCTAATAATTTATGTGCAGCATGGCCTTTGATGAAGTCTAAAGGCAATATGACAATAATTTCCCAAAGTGGTACAGTTGGAGCTGCCTTTGCAGGTTGGGCAAAAGAGGATAATTTAGGATTATCTTCTTTTGTTAGCTTAGGGAATAAGAGCGATATTGATGAAATAGATTTAATTAAATATTTTTCTTTAGATCAGTCTACTAAAGTTATAGGGATGTATCTTGAAGGGGTTAAAGATGGTCGTGCTTTTATGAAAATTGGCCGGAGCATTGTGAATAAAAAACCTATTGTAGTTTTGAGACCTGGGCGTACCCAAAAAGGTAGTATAGCTGCTCAATCTCATACTAAATCTATTGCTGGTGATTATAGGGTTTTTGACGCAGCTTGTAAACAAACAGGTATAATTAAAGCAGATACAGTTTATGAATTATATGATTTTTCTAAAATATTTTCTTTATGCAAAATTCCTAAAGGGAATCGTTGTCTAATAATAACTAGTTCAGGAGGAAGTGGTATATTAGCAACTGATGTTGCCGAGAAAAATAATGTTAATATTTTAACCTTAAAAAGTGAAACAAAAGACATTTTATCTCAGTCTCTGCCATCACATTGTATAATTGGAAATCCTTTAGATCTTACTGGTGATACTAATGCAGAGCGTTATTACGAGGTTGTGAAAAAACTTAAAAGCGTTGATTACATAGATATGGTACTTCTTATATTTGGAGATCCTATTCCAAATGCTGCAGATTTTGCAAAAAGAATGAAAGACGAAGTTTCTCAAGAAATTGTCGCTTGTTATATAGGTGGAGGGGACATTCAGGCCCAAGAAATAGTTAATTTACATAAGGAGGGTATATCTACCTTTCCTACCCCTGAAAGAGCGATGAGAGCAATTTCTGCGTTGATTCAGTACAAGCACTTTCTTCAAAAACATAATTTAAGATCAGAGGCAAAAAAGTGAATATTGTAGCTTCAAATAAGATAAATGAAAAAGTTTTACTTATGGGAAACGAGGCAATTGCTAGAGGGGCAATTGAAGGAGGAGTAGAAGTAGTTACTGCTTATCCGGGGACTCCTTCCTCAGAAATAGTTGAAACTTTAACTGAAATATCAAATAATTTTGATTATTATGTCGAATGGAGCATTAACGAGAAAGTTGCTTTTGATGTTGCTGCTGGGGCATCGTTAATTGGCGCTCGTTCATTGGTAGTTATGAAAAATGCAGGGCTTAATGTAGCGATGGACACTTTTATGACTTTGCCATATACTGGAATAAAAGGTGGAATGGTAATAGTAGTTGCAGATGACCCTGGGGCTCATTATTCATCTAATGAACAGGATACTAGGTTTGCCGCGATATATACTGAAATTCCCTGTTTAGAACCTGCTAATCAGCAAGAAGCTAAAGAAATGACCAAAGAAGCATTTGAGCTTTCTGAAACCTTAGAACTTCCCATATTTTTACGTTCAGTAACTAGATTATCCCACGCTAGTGGTGATGTTATTCTTGGAGAGATAAAAAAACCATTAAAAAAGATTGGTTTTAATAAGCATTGGAAAATACCATATAGATGGAATGTGTATGGACCTCCCGGTGCAGTAAGCAAACACAGATGGTTACATCTTCAAATGGAAAAAGCTAAAGAAATAATTGAGAAATCAAAATTTAATACTTTCACTCTTCCTATAAATACAAACATTGGTATTATCGCTTCTGGCTTGGGAGCTTCTTATGCAATAGAAGCTTTATATGAATTAGGTTTAAAAGGGAAATTGTGCTTTTTAAAATTGGGTTTTGCAAATCCCCTACCAGAGGAAAAATTAAGAGAAATTTTAAAAGGTTTAAAAAAACTTATTGTAATAGAAGAAGGCGATCCAGTAATAGAAAGACAAGTACGTTCTTTTGCCCAAGATACTTTTACTGAAATTGAAATTTTTGGAAAAGAAATGAAACAAATTTTGAATTCCTATGGGGAACTAAATGTTGATTGTGTAGCAAAAGGAATAAGCAAAGCGATAGGATTGCAAGTTAAAGAGAATCAAGAAAGAGTTAATATTAAAAAGGAAATCCAAAAAAAAGTATCTCCTCGTTCATCTACTTTATGTGCAGGATGTCCTCATCTTGGAACTTATTGGGCTGTAAAGAAAGCACTTCAAGGTCGGAAAGGTGTTCATATTGTTAATGGGGATATTGGGTGCTATGAGCAAGGTGGCTACGGAGTTTTTTCTCATAAAATAAATCCTACTGATGATAATTCTAAAGCTTATTCTATCTCTTCTCCTTATGAGATATTAGATACTATATATATTATGGGAAGCGGAATTGGAATGGCGATGGGCCAATCTCAGGCAGGATATAAAGATGGAAAAGTTTTAGCGGTTGCTGGGGATTCCACTTTTTTCCACGCTACACTTCCAGCAGTGGTTAATGCTGTATATACCCAGGCAGATATAACTTATTTGGTATTAGATAACTCCTGGACCTGCATGACTGGTCATCAACCAAGTCCAACTACTGGTAGAGGCACAACAGGAGAAAAGGTAAAAGTTATAGATATTCCTAAAATTACCGAAACAATAGGGATTACCTGTATTAAGGTAGTGGACCCTTATAATATAGAAGAATCTATTCAAGCTATTCAGGAAGCTATAGATTTTAAAGGGCCTTCGGTGGTTATTTTGCAGCGTG
>CAZWDF010000034.1:4303-5147 GCA_964632335.1 uncultured Candidatus Saccharibacteria bacterium
TCAAGTTCAAAGAAGCGAAAAACATAAAAATCCACAGACTTTTATAGATAGAGATAAATGTACAGGCTGTAAACAATGTTTGAATCTTGGCTGCCCAGCAATTACTTTTGATAGCGAAAATAAAATTGCTGGTATTGATTCTTTATTATGCGTAGATTGTGGTTTATGCAACCAGATTTGTTCATTTGGGGCAATAACCTTAAAGGGGAAATAATTATGTTTAATATGATTATTGCAGGAGTTGGAGGCCAAGGAAGTATATTAGCATCTCATATTTTTGCAGAGGCAGCTATTCGGGCTTCCGTAACTAATGGGGATAATGATATAAAAGTTAGATTAGGCGAAACCTTTGGGGCGGCTATGAGAGGAGGTTCTGTAGCTTCACATATTAAGATTGGATCAGATGTTTATAGCCCACTTGTACCAGAAGATAAGGCTGATGTTATATTGGGATTAGAACCTTTAGAAACATTGCGAGTAGGTGTAAACTATATTGCGCCAGGTGGTATGGTAATAATGAATATTAGGAAGTATGAATCTTTTGATGTTAAAACTGGTCAAGCTGAATATCCTTCGATTTCAGATATAATTGATTCTTTTAAGAAATTAAATGCCAATGTTATCACTTTAGATGCTACTGAAATTGCAATTAAAGCTGGAACAGCCAAAGTAATGAATGTAGTTATGCTTGGAACTTTAGCTACTTGCCCAAAAAATCCAGTTCTACGTAAAATTTTGGAAGAAGTTATTAAAGATAGAGTCCCATCAAAGACTATAGAAGTTAATCTAAAGGCATTTGAATTAGGTTTCAATAAAGTAAGTGAAGATTTAAGGAGGTAATATT
>CAZWDF010000034.1:5157-9231 GCA_964632335.1 uncultured Candidatus Saccharibacteria bacterium
TTCTGTTGCATCTTCAGTAGAGGAAGTCCTTAAGGTAGCTAAAGGACTAGGGTTTCCTTTGCTGATGAAGATTGTTTCCCCTGATATTATACATAAGACAGATATAGGTGGAATTAAGATGAATATTATTAATCCACCGCAAGTTAAAGAATCTTATAAGAATATTATTTGTAATGTTAGGAAAAATCAACCCGAAGCTAGAATTAATGGAGTACTGCTTTGTAAACAGGCACCAAAAGGGGTAGAAGTTATTGTGGGCATAATCAGAGATCCACAATTTGGTCCGACTGTTATGTTTGGATTAGGTGGTATTTTTATTGAAATTTTGAAAGATGTTGCTTTTAGAGTTTGTCCAGTGGAGAGGACTGATATTGAGGAAATGTTTACTGAGATAGAAGGAATAAAAATGTTGCAAGGCTATCGCGGACAACCAAGATGCGATGTCAATTTAATTATTGACATTATTTTACAAATATCTAGATTGGCTTTGGATTATCCAATTATAAAAGGAATTGATTTGAATCCTATATTGGTTTATGAGAAAGGTGCATTGGTAGTTGATGTTAAGATATTCCTGAACTAAATAAAAAATTAGAAAATTATAAAAAAATGTACTGAAGGAGGAGTTGTCTATGTTAAAAATTGGAGTCTTAGGTGGAGGAAACGGAGCATTCATTGCTGCATCTGAATTATCCTTAAGAGGTTTTAATGTAAATTTATGTGAAATTCTTGAATTTGGAAGAAATATCGAAATAGCTAAAAATAACGGCGGAATTGATCTTGAAGTTAAGGCAAATACGGGTTTTCAAGGAGGATTTGCTAGGTTAAATAAAGTAGGTACTGATATTAAAGAGGCTGTAACAGATAGAGATATTATTTTTATAATTGTTCCTTCTTTTGCACAAAAGAGTTTTATCAAATGGGGAGCTGAATATTTTTCTCCAGAACAAATCTTAGTTCTAGAACCAGGGAATTTTGGGGGTGCTATCGAGGCTGCTCAAATATTAAAAACTAAAGGTATAAAGAAATTTCCTATTTTAGTTGAATTTGCAGGAATGATATATTCTGGTTTTAAAAAGGACAGTGGTTCAGTATGGGTCAGTGGCTTAAAAAGGGAACTTGGGATGGCTGCTTATCCCGATAGACTTACTGAGAGGGCTTTAGATAAATTACAAAAAATATATCCAGGGCTAGAACGCATGGATACCGTTTTAGAAACAGGTCTTAGTAATGGAAATACAATCTTACACGCTCCAATATTAGCTTTAAATGCTGGTTGGGTTGAGCAGAAGAATGTGGATTTTCTTTTTTACTGGGAAGGATGTACTCCTAGTGTTGGACGTATTGTAGAAGAAGTAGATGACGAGAGAATGGCATTAGGAGAAAAGTTAGGACTTAAGCTAATCACTACAAAAGAAAAAGTTCTGAAATATTATAGAGAACAGGGGGCAAAAGGCAATAATCTTCAAGAAATTTTATCAACTAATCCAGTTTACGAATGGGATTATGCTCCAAAAAACTTTCAACATCGTTTTTTCCTTGAAGACATACCTTATGGTTTAGTCCCTATGGAGAATTTGGGTGATATATTAGGAATTAAAACTCCTTTGATAACAGCAATAATAACCATAGGTTCAAGATTAGCAGATAAAAATCTTAGAGCAAATGCTCGTGATTTAGAAAAATTAGGTTTAAAAGATTTTACTAAAGAAGAATTATTGGAACAAGTAAGGATAGGTGGAAAAGATAAAGATTATTTTATCAAACCCTAAGTAGCAAAATCACAGACTTGCTCACTTGGATCTATACAGGGTAATTTAAATTTTAAGGTATAAAAATAATCAGATAGAAAGCAATGTATTTTTGCAGAAAATTTGAAGGGAGAAAATCTTATACAAGACGTTTTAATTGTAGGTGCTGGGAATGGTGGATGTGCAATGGCAGCAGATTTAACAGCACGTAATTTTTCTGTAAGACTTTGTGAAATATATTTTCCAGAAAGAATAAAGAATCTGAAAGAACATGGTGGAATTGAACTAACTGGGGCTGCAGGGGAAGGATTATTTCATCCAAAATTAATGACTACAAATATTGAGGAAGCCTTGGAAGATGTTGAAATAATTTTCTTTACAATACCAGCCAATGGAATAGAGTTTCATATACATAAATTTTTGCCTTATTTAAAATCAGACCAAATTATAATTCTTACACCAGGAGCGGTAGGTGGTGCACTTTCTGTTACAAATTTGTTAAAACAGGAGAAGATAGAAAATGTTTTTGTTGGAGAATTATGCACTTTACCATATGGCTGTAGATTAATTAGTCCTTACCTTGTTGAAGTTTATGATGCAGCCAAAGATGTTCTTTTTGCCATGCTTCCTGATCATAAGACAAATGAAATATTAGAAACAATTAAACCTCTTTTACCAAACTCAATAAAAGGAGAAACGGTATTGGACACAAGTCTAAACTATATGAATTATCTTTTGCATCCAGTAGGTATGATTCTTAATGCAGGGTGGATTGAGCATGGGAAGGAAAATTTTGCTTTTTACTATGATGGCATTTCTCCTTCTATAGCAAAGGTTTTAGAGGGATTGGACAATGAAAGGTTGAACATAATTAAGCAATTAAAATTAAAGACAGTACCTTTTGTAGAGTGGTTCTACAGAAGGGGCAAAATTCACTTACGAGATAGTGTTTATAATGCTATTCATAGCAGTATACCCAATAAAAATTATTTGTCACCTGATAGCTTAAAACATAGATTTATCTTAGAGGATGTGCCATATGGGTTAGTTCCGGTTGCTTGTTTTGGTAAATTGTTAAATATTCAAACGCCAATTACAAATGCTTTAATTACTATTTCTTCGCAGATGTGTGATATAGATTTTATGAAAGAAGGTCGAAATTTAGAAAAAATGGGAATTTCTAATATGTCGCTTAAACAAATAAAAGAATTGGTTTTGGAAGGTAAATAACCATGATTATGAAAGTTCTTAGTATTTCTGGATCCCCCAGAAGAAATTCAAATACAGAATTTTTAGCAAAAGAAGCATTAAGAGGGCACAAAAAGTAAAAGATGTCAAAGTTAATTATCTGTCATTAGCAGGAAAAAAAATCAATCATTGTATTGAAGGAGAATGGTTTAATGCAAACTAGGTTTAGAGGTGGGTATACCACTTATGGTGAAGTAATTGGAATATTAAAATTAGAAACGTTAGCGCCAAAGGTTCCGGGAGATATTGGGAATGCTACTACTTATAGTTTTCCTGTGAAATATAAAATTGTAAAAGGGGCAACAACTGATAGACTAATAGAAAAAAATGATCCAACACTTTTAAATTTATTTATTAGTGCTGCAAAAGAATTAGAAAAAGATGGGGTTAGAGCTATAACTACTAGTTGTGGGTTTGCTGCAATATTTCAAAAAGAAATAGTAGAGGTAGTGGAAATACCGGTTTTTATGTCGAGTTTAATACAAGTACCTTTAGTTTCAAGTATGCTTGCTAAAAATAAAAAAGTTGGAATATTAACAGCGAATAAAAAAAGACTTACCGATAAGCATTTAGAAGCTGTTGGAATTGATAGTAGTATTCCAATTTGTATTGCAGGCATGGAAGAGCAAGAAAATTTTGCGAATATGATATTGAAACAACAACCTTTTGGGGATATTGGTAAGATTGAGAAAGAATTAGTCAGAGTTGCAAAGGATTTAGTAAAACATAATCCCGAAGCTGGGGCAATAGTACTCGAATGTACAGATATGCCTCCTTTTGCGGCATCAGTTCAGGAAGCTGTTGGCTTACCAGTATTTGATATAAATACACTTATTAATTATGTTTATAATGCTGTTGTTCAAAAAAAATATACAGGAATATTTCCTGGTGTTATAGAACAATAGCAACTTAAAATATTAAATTTTAAGTTATAAAAATATTTCGTATGTATATATTTGGGAGGTGTTTGAAATGAAGATTGGTACTCTAACCACTGGCCAGTCACCAAGAATGGACATTATTCCGGAATTAAAAGAAGCTATAGGATTCGAAGTTGAAATAAAAGAATGAGGAG
>CAZWDF010000035.1:0-5010 GCA_964632335.1 uncultured Candidatus Saccharibacteria bacterium
TTTGTGTAAGAACACCAGAGAATAAACTTTTAAATTAATAAAAAAATATTAGCTGCCTTTAAAGGTAAAAATAAAAAACCGAGTAAAATAATTCCTTCGACATACCGGTCGCAAATTGTATCTAAGTAAGCTCCCTTTTTTGTTTCTCTCTGAGTAAATCTTGCCACTGCGCCATCGATAAAATCTAAAATAGTAGCCAAAAGAAAGAAAATTAAAGATAGAATTAAATCAATGTCGATGAACATTCGTTCATCTCCACCCTTCGCTGTGCTCGGGTTTTTGATTAAAAAATAAAAAGCTAAAATCGCAAAAAAAAGAGAAATTAAGGTGTACTGGTTAGGAGTTAGACCCAATTTAGAAAAAAATTCCCCAGTTTTAATTTCAATTTTCTTAAATTTTTCTCGGTTTTCGGAAAGCATAATTTTTAATCTTAATTAAGCTCCTTTTTAGGTGATCAATTATTGTTTCCAGAAAGCTTATCCCTTCTCCTTTCACTTCGGCTTCTTTATTTTTTATCTTCTCTAAAATTCTTTCAATCGAAAGGCCTTCTCCCGATATTTCCAAATAAGTCCGACCGACCAAATCTGGGAAGTGAGCGTCAGAGCCAGCAGTAAATGAAAGATTATATTTCTGAGCAAACTCTAAAGCTTTTTTGTTACTCGGGCCAAAAATTGAAGCATTCAAAACCTCAACTCCATCTGCCCCTTTTAAGATTTCTTTAAGGTTTCCCTTAAAGTTGCGGAACTTAGCGAAGGGATGAGGGATAATGGCTCTTCCACCTGCTTCCCTTATCTTTTTGATGGTTTCTTTGGCCGATAACCCGTTAGAAATTATTTCTTTGACATTTAATCCTAAAATGTCCCCTTCCTTACTTTTTATCTCAATCCCAGGTATAATTAAGATAGGGTTTCCAATAGCTGCTTCTATTGCCTCCCTTGTTCCTTTTATCTCTCCGTGGTCAGTGATTGCTAAACAACCAATCCCCTTTTTCAAGGCGGCATCAACCATTTCTTTTGGCGAGGCATTACTATCATAAGAATAAAAAGTATGGCAATGCAAATCACATTTCATATCAAGTTTTTATTTATAAGTTCGATGAGATAAATCTCATCTCTCGCTCAATTTATATTTATCTCTCGAACGTCGAAATGAAATAAATATTTCATTGAGCAAACGCAGATGGAAAAAAAGATTTATCTTCTTTGACTACCAAGCTTTTATTTATAAAGTCAAAGAGGTGAACCTCTTTTCCATCTTCGCTTTCGCTATGCGAAAGCTCGCTGAGCGAAGGTGGAAAAGAGGACGAAGTCCTCTTTGACCTTTAACTATTAACTATGACCATTCTAACATATATTCTATCTTGCCTCTATTTTTTTCTCCCGGCTTATTTTACTAATATGACCCCACCCCTGATTAGAAGAGCTGATATTTTTAATTTTTTAGATAAACCGGTTGATTTTGGCAAGAAATTTTTAGGTCAGCCAATTTTTGGTAAAAATAAATGCTGGCGGGGAGTAATTTTTGGGATCATAATTGGAATTTTAATCGCCGGATTTCAACTCTGGCTTTATCATTTTTCTTTGATTAAAGAAATTAGCCTTTTTGACTATTCAAAAATTAATATCTTTATTTTTGGCTTTTTGATTTCAGCCGGAGCAGTTTTTGGCGATTTACTTTTCGCCTTCATTAAAAGAAGGTTGGAAATGGAACCCGGGGCTAGGTTTTTGCCCTTTGACCAGACAAATTATGTCATCGGGGCCGCTCTCTTCTTGACACCCTTCTTAAAAATTGATATTCTGGTCTGGATAACCCTTTTTATCTTAACCTTCCTCTTACACGTCATTTTTAACCGCCTTGGTTATTATTTGAAAATTCATCAAGCCAAGTGGTAAAAAGAGAGCCTTCGGACACCCGAGTCGCAACGAAGGGTGGAGAAGAGATTTATCTCTTCGACTAGATTGCCTCGTGTCACCCTCAGCAACTGCCCTCAGGCTAATTTAATCACATTATTTCCCTTTTTATCTTAATTTTCCTCTTACATATAATAATCAATCGCCGAATCTTTAGATGAGGCGAGAGAAGAGTCGCTACTCTTCGATCGGATCGGTTACCATTTAAGGCTTTCTCGAGCCCGATGGTGATATTACTATGTTCAATGAATTGAAAATTCATTTCAATCTTCAATAAATCTTCGATTTATTTCGATGTGGGAAGAAATCTCTAAGACAATTTGGCGGAATCTGACCGAAGTTTCTCCTCCAATTTTTTGGGCAGGTTTAGTCTTATTTGTTGGCATTTTTGTCGCTAAGTGGCTGGGGAGAATTTCGGTTGCTTTTTTAAACCAGATTAGATTAAATCCGCTTTTAAAAAGAGTGGGTTTGGAGGAAGCTTTGTCCAGGATTGATACCCGTCTCAATGCTCCAAAGTTCTTTGGCGAGATGGTTAAGTGGTTTTTTATCGTTATTTTTTTAATGGCTTCCTCGGAAATCCTGGGATTAACCAGGTTTAGCCAATTCTTAGAAAAAGTGGTCGGATACTACCCTAATCTTTTTATTGCCGCCCTCATTTTCATTATCGCAGCTTTTCTGGCTGATTTTTCTCAAAAAATTGTGGTTGGCACTTTAGAAGAAGAAAAAATAACTTATTCCCGATTTTTAGGAAGAGCAATTCGTTGGGGAATCTGGCTCTTTGCAATTTTAGCCATTCTTTATCAGCTTGGAATTGTTCCTTCTTTGATCCTATCTGTTTTCATTGGCATGGTGACGACTATTTCACTTGCCTTAGGTATTGCTTTCGGCCTAGGAGGAAGGGATTTAGCCACTAAGATTTTAAAAGAGTTAGAGGAGAAGGTTAAATAAAGATTCCTCATATTTCGCTCGTTTTAAAATATGGAAAATCTTACTCAAGAGGAGCTAAAGCGAATGATGCTCCTCTCTTACAAAAGGATTGAGGAAAACAAAGAACAGATTAATAAGATCAATGTCTTTCCAGTTCCTGACCAGGATACTGGCAGTAATATGGCTAAGACCCTGCTGGGGATAAAGGAAGCTATTGAAGGAAAAGAATTTAAAAATTTAAGTGAAATTTCAGAAGCTGCCTTGGATGGAGCCTTGACTTCTGCTCAAGGAAATGCCGGCGTAATTTACACCGGTTTTTTAGCTGGCTTTTTGCCATTGCTTAACCAAAATCCGGCCGCCTCTGGCGAGCCTCGCTCTGAAGGGCGGGTTGATGCTAAAAAACTGGCCATTGCCTTTGAAAAAGGAGCAGAAAAAGCTAGATTGAGCATCCAAGATCCCAAAGAAGGGACAATCTTAGATGTCATTGATGCTGCCAGTCAAACTTTTAAAGAAGGAGCAGGGAAAGAAACCGACATTATCAATATTTTTAAGAAGACAATAGAAAAAGCCAAAGAAGCGCTTTTAGCCACCCGAGAGAAAATGGAAGTTTTCAGAAGAGCCAATGTAGTTGATGCCGGAGGATTGGGCTTTTTAATGATTTTAGAAAGTTACTTAGAGGCATTGGAACCCGCCTTCGCCAAGGCTCAGGTTTGCAAAGAAAGGCCATCCGAGAAAATTAGAAAATTTGTTCAGATTCTTTCCAATCGATATGAGGTAGTTTCTTTAATAGAAAATCCGAGATTTGAGGAAAGAATAATTAAGGAAAAATTGAGAAAACTTGGTAATTCACTGGATATGGTTCAGATTGGGAATAAAATGAAGCTGCACATCCACACCGATTATCCCGATGAGGTAAGAGACGTTCTGAAGGAGGCTGGCCAGATTCGGAGTTTAAGAGTTGAAGATATGGCTAAAGAGGTGGGTGGTGAAGAATCGGTCAGGAAGGTTTCTGTTGGCATTGTGACCGATGACGTGGCGATGCTTTTACCAAAAATCGTCGAGAGATACCAAATTGAGGTGGTCCCTATCAGATATGACTGGCCAGAAGAGAAAGAATTACCCGGAGAAAATATTTATCAAAAAATGAGAGAGGCAGAGCGGCGAGGAATTAAAGCTACTGTCAAAACCACTCAGGTGGTGCCGAAACAATATTTAGATGCTTTTGAAAAACAACTCCAAAGATTCGATAAGGTCTTGTGTGTTACCCTTACTTCTAAACTTTCTGGTTGCTATAGTTCAGCCATCCAGGCGAGAGAGATGGTTAAAAATCCTGGGAAGATTTTTATTCTCGATTCCTTAAATGCTGCTGCTGGCCAAGCTCTTTTGATCTTGGAAGCAATTGATTTAATTCAAGAGCAAAGAGAAATCGGCGAGGTTATTAGGGAACTTAAAAATTTAATTTTTAAAATCCATCTCTATGTTATCTTCGAGGACCCGAAATGGGTAGAATCTATTGGCAGAATTAGCCATTCTCAAGCCGATTGGCTAAGGAGGATGAAAAAATTGAGACTCCATCCAATAATGGAATTAAAAAATGGGGCGATTGGTAAGGGAGGAATAGTTATTGCTCAAGATTCGGCCGAAGCTCTTTTTAAAAAGATTTTTAAAGAAAGCCAAAAAACTATTAAATCTGGCAAAAAAATTAGAGTAATCATTGGCCATGCCGATAATCTTGAGCAGGCTGAAAAGCTAAAGAAAATGCTGAAAGAGAAAATCAGCAATATAGAGATTCCTTATGTTGCTATGGCTCCAACGATAATTTGTGCAGGTGCCGGTCCCGGAACCTTATTAGCCGGCTGGCAGGCAATATAAATATATGTATATAAAGGGTGTTGGAATGACAAAATTTGATTATTCCCAGAAACCCTGGTGGGCTTTTGCTTACGAGGCGACAATGGAGGCCTTGGAAGACGCTAAAATGAAAATTTCTGAGATTGAGGCGATTGTTTTTACGGGAATGTCTAGCGCAGCCGGGGGCGAGCATCAGACTCATAAAATCTCTCTTCTTTCCGATTTATTTAAAACCAATGTTCCCATTATTGAAACGCCTTCGGTTTGCGCCGGTGGCGGAGTGGCTTTCTGGGTAGCTAATCGTTTAGGCTTCAAAAATGTT
>CAZWDF010000035.1:5020-9196 GCA_964632335.1 uncultured Candidatus Saccharibacteria bacterium
AGCGAAGTAACCACTGATTGGATACTCTCAGCGGCAGAAAGAGTGGTAGAGCAAACCGAGGGAATGCTTTTTCCAGTTCAAAATGTTTTGGTCTGGCAGCAGTATATGGAAAAATATGGAGCAACAATGGACGACCTGGCTCTGGTTGCTTTCAAAAATCATCAAAATGCTGCCCTAAACCCCAAAGCATATTATTACAAAAGACCGGTTTCTTTAGAAGATATTAAAAATTCTCCCATCATTGCTTCGCCTTTCCGTTTAATGGACTGTTCTTTGTCGGTTAATGGTGGAGCGGCGGCTATTCTCTCAAAAGAAAAATCAGACGTTGAAATAATCGGTTCTGGTTTTGCTACCGATTACCTTTTGACTTTTGGCAGAGAAAGCATTACTCATTTTAAAGCAACCAGATTAGCTGCCGAGGAGGCTTATAGTCAAGCCAAAATTAGACCCGAGGATATTGAGGTGGCCGAGGTGCACGACGCTTTTACCTCAGTGGAATTGTTCTCTTATGAAGATTTAGGTTTTGCCCCAATTGGTAAAGGAGCAGAATTAATAAGAGAAGGAAAAGTTAATTTAGATGGCGAGCTACCAATTAACCCTTCCGGTGGCCTTAAAGCTAAGGGCCACCCTATTTCGGCTACTGGTTTGGCTCAAATTTATGAAATTGTTAACCAGCTTCGAGGAAGATGCGGAGAGCGACAGACCAATAACCCAAAAATCGGTCTCTGCCATAATATAGGTGGAACCGGAGGAAGTGTAACAGTCCACGTTTTGAGAAAGACCACTTAAGTTTTGAATTTTTGGAGAAGTTCTTTAAACCTTTTTTTTTCTTCCGGAGAAACCTCAACCAGACAAATTCCTTTTCCCGGAAAGCCGTAGATAACCGCAGTGTTTTTTTCTGCCAGTAAAACACAAGGAATTACTAGTAAATCCTCTTCGCCATCAATAAAGACACTCTCCTTATTTTTAATTGCCCTTTTAATTACTGACCAAACTTCTCTCTGGATTGTCCCGGGAAGATTTCGGCAGCTGAGAGAAAACTTTAAAATTGTTTTAATTTTTTTCCTTTTTATTTTTCCATCGAAAATCTTGACATCAGAAGGAAGAGTGAGAGAGCAATAATCTCCGACCGTAATTATTTTTTTAAATTTTTTTTCTTGAATAAACTTTTTAAATTTTCTGGTTATCTTTCTTCGTCCGTTAAAGAATGGTATTCCCCAAATTTTTCTTAGCTTCTTTTTAAGTTCGTTTGGCAAAAAATAAGTTTTCCTATACATAATATCATTATATTAGCACATATCCTTCCATATCGGAGAGGGGTCGGGAGCCCCGCACATAAATTATTTATGTACGGGGTTAAGGAGCGGTGTTAGTCCCGACGAAGTCGGGACGTGCCGCGACCTAACTCGGTAATACCACTATGTTCTATCAATGTCCAAAATGTAAAAATATCTGGCAATACCCAATTGAGAAATGCCCCAATTGCTTTTTAGGATTGGAAAAACTTTTAACAAAAACAGCTAAAGTAATTGGCGTTTCAAAGATTAATATCCCGACCCTTTTGCATCCCAAGGTGCCCTATTTCGTTTTGGTTTTAGAAGATGAAAAAGGGAATAAATGGGCCTATAAATCTCTCAAAGAATACAAAATAGGCGAAGAATTTATCCCGGAAGTTAGCCAGGATAAAAATACGGTTGCTGTTTGGCGGATAAAATACGATATTTTAGAGGCAATTGAAAAGGTTATTGAGTTGCTCGGCGGGGCGATGAGGACTTCGTTCTCATCTTCACCTTCGCTTAGCGAACTTTTGCGTAGCAAAAGTGAAGCTGGAGATGAACGAGTGTCCATCGACCCTTCGGAAGCTCGGTGTTTAAAAATTAACTCTCAAACCAAGATTTTAATTTTACCGACTTTGATTTCTCCGAAACACCCTTATTTGGCAACTAACACTAATCCTAAATTTTTGGAAAGTTTAATTAACTATTTATCAAATGTCGGAGCCGATAAAAAAAATATTAAAGTGGCTGCTCAAAGTTTTGATGAAGTTCCAATCGAAGCTTCAGCTCAAAAATCTCAACTTCTCGATGTTTGTCTTCAAAATCAAATTACTCCCCTTGATTTAGCTAAAGGCAATTTTGTTAAAAAAACCCAGGATGGCTTCACCTTCGAGATTTCAGAAGAAGTTTTTAATTCAAATTTGATAATTAATCTGCCAATTTTGAAACTTGATTCAAAACTGGGGGTAAGAGGGGCGACCGAGAATATCTTAAAATTTTTAAAAAAGGAATCCTATCTTTCCCTCCAATATCTTTATTCACCGAGCAAGAGCGAAGGTGGAAAAGAGGATTCATCCTCTTTGACAGAGGAGGAAATGATGGAAAAATTACAGGGGGTCTTGCCAGATTACTTAACAATAGCCGACGGGCAAACCATTCAGAAGACAACTGGTTTTACCGCCTTTCTGGGAGTGATTTTGGCCAGCCTTAACCCCCTTAATCTTGACCGAGTCTTTGCCGAAATTACGATGGTGAGCAATTTGCCAGAATGCTTAAAAAAGATTAAGATTGAAAATATTCCAATAGTCGGAAGGAAAGTCGAGGAAGTGCAATATAATTTAAATTATGTTTGAAAACAAAGTAGTTTTAATAACTGGCGCTTCGGGAGGTATGGGCCGGGCTATTGCCAAAAAATTTGCCAAAGCCGGAGCAAAAGTTGCCTTAAACGACATTGTTCAAGCCGAAGAAGCCTTAAAAAAGTTAGTTGAAGAACTCAATGAAAGCAAGGCTCTCATTTCGACTCACGCCCTTCGGGCGTTCGTAGCTGATGTTTCAAAATTTGAAGAGGTAGAAAAAATGGTCCAGGATATCCAAAAAGAATTTGGCAGATTAGACGTTTTGGTAAATAATGCCGGGATTACCCAAGATAGAACCTTAGCCAAAATGACGAAAGAGGAATGGCAAAAGGTGATTGATATCGATTTGACCGGAGTTTTCAATTGCAGCAAAGCTTCTCTCCCCTTGCTTATTGCTAATCAAGGCAAGATAGTTAACATTTCTTCTTTGGTTGGCCAGAGGGGGAATTTTGGTCAAACTAATTATGCTGCAGCTAAGGCCGGCATTATCGGTTTCACTAAAGCTCTTTGTAAAGAAGTGGGTCGATTTGGAGTAACGGTTAATGCCATAGCCCCAGGTTTTATTGAAACCAGACTGACTGAAAATCTTCCTCCGGAGTTGAAAGAAACAATAAAAAAATTTACTCCTTTAGGTCGTTTTGGCAAACCGGAAGAAGTGGCAAGCTTAGTAGCCTTTTTAGCCTCTGAAGAAGCAAACTTTATCACCGGGGCAGTAATTAATATTGATGGAGGGTTGCCTCTTTAATTCATGTTGCCTTTAGTTAAAATTATTGTCACCTTGGGACCTTCTTGCCAAAGTGAGGAAAAAATTCAAAGCCTGGCTCAAAAAGGAGCCGATATTTTTAGATTTAATTTAAAACACAATACTTTAGACTGGCACAAAAAGAGAATTAATTTAGTCAGAAGAATTAGTAAAAAACTTCAAAAACCGATTGGTATTTTGGCTGACATCGAGGGCGGAGAATTAAGAACCGGAAAGTTTGGAGTAGAAAACAGTCTCGCATTAAAAGAAGGAGAGACAGTTGTTTTTAGCGAAAAGGATAGAAAAGATGTTTTTAAAGTCATTCCGGTTCCCGAAATCAAGAGGATCCTCGATTTACCTAAAAATCAAAAAATTTTTATTGACGATGGTAAATTTGAATTTCGGATAAAGAAATTAGAAAAAAATAATGCTTATGCTAAGGTAATCAGTGGAGGAGTCTTGAAAGAAAGAAAAACTATTAATCTGCCAGATTTTTCTCCCAAGTTAGCGAGCAACTTTAGACAAAATTTACCTGTTTTGGAATTTTGTCTTGATTTGAAGGTAGATTTTATCGCTCTCTCTTCCGTCAGACAAAAAAGCGAAATCTTAGAATATAAAAAATTTTTTCAAAATCAAAAATTTCAACCCTGGATAATTTCCAAAATTGAAACCAAAGAAGCAATTGAAAATTTAGATGAAATCTTTGAAGTTTCTGACGGCGTAATTGTGGCTCGAGGAGACCTGGGAGTAGAAATCCCCCTAGAAAAAGTTCCTTTGTATCAAAAAATAATAACGAAAAAGT
>CAZWDF010000036.1:0-9079 GCA_964632335.1 uncultured Candidatus Saccharibacteria bacterium
TTCATTTCATTCGCTTGAAGACCGAATTGTCAAAAATTTCTATCGAGGTCAAACCTCAAAAGATCTGAAAATACTAACTAAAAAGCCAATTAGGCCTTCTCGAGAAGAGATTATTAAAAATCCTCGTTCGCGCTCAGCTAAACTGCGGGCAGCAATAAAAATATGAGTCACGCTTTAGTCTTAAATCTAGGAATGCGAGACTCCTCGTTCTGGGGGATGAAATTTTTTTGGGTTTTACTTTTTTCTATTTCAATCACTGCGCTTTTAATTTTTTATATTTTCCAGGTAAATTTCCTGACGGAGGAAACTTATTCCTTGCAGGTTTCTGAAAAAAAAGCAAATCAGCTTTCTGGCGAAAACGAAACTTTAAAAGTTGATTTTTCAAAATTAAATTCTTTAACTCATATCGAAAACTATCTTCTAAGCCAGGAATTTGAAAAGGTAGGCCAGGTAAAATATATCCGCATTTTGGAAAGCTCAGTGGCAGCAAGTCGATGAGAAATTTGAGATTAAATTTCATCTTTTTCTTTCTTTTGCTTTTTGCGACAGTGCTTATTTTTCGACTTTTTTTTATTCAAGTCCTTCAGGCTGATTTTTACAAAGCCTTAGCACAAGGCCTCATTTCTCCAGAAAACGGAATTCAAATTGAGCGTGGAGAAATCTTCTTAAAAGGTGGGGAACCCCTGGCTATCAACAAGGATTTTCCATTGGTTTTTGCTTCTCCGCCCAAAGTTACTGATAAAGAAAAAACGGCTGAGAACCTGAGCCAAATACTTTCCTTGGATAAAAATTTTATTTTAGAAAAACTTAACTTAGATACATTATATTCACCAATAAAAAATAAATTAACTGACGAAGAAGTAGAACTTCTTAAAAAAACAGATTTATCCGGTGTTTATCTTACCGAAGAACGGGGGAGATTTTACCCTCAGGAATCTCTGGCTTCTCAGGTGATTGGGTTTTTGGGCGCAGAGGGAAAAGGACAGTATGGATTAGAAGAGTATTATGACGATATTTTGATGGACTCGGATAAGAGTCCTAGTCTGGCTTTAACTTTGGATTACAATATCCAATTTGAGGCGGAGAAATTACTAAAAGAAGCTGAAGAAAACTTAGAGATTGAAGGGGGACAAATTATCGTAATAGAACCTAATTCGGGGGAGATAATCGCCTTGGCTAATTTTCCCAATTTTGACCCCAATCGATACGGAGAATTTGCTACTAACGGTAATTTAGAAATCTTTAAAAATGGAGTGACCCAAGAAACTTTTGAACCGGGTTCGGTTTTTAAACCAATTACCTTTGCCGCTGCTCTCGAAGAGGGGAAAATTACTCCCCAAACTACTTACATTGACAAGGGATTAGTCGAGATTGGCGGCTGGCCTATTTATAATTACGCTGGGAGGGTCTACGGAGAACAAACAATGACCAATGTTTTGGAAAAATCAATCAATACCGGGGCAGTATTTGTCCAGAGCCAGCTTCCTCATCATATTTTTTTAGATTATATTCAAAAATTTGGGATTTTTGAACCAACCGGAATTGACTTACCAGAGGTTTATTCTGAGAATGAAGAGTTTAAAGAGGGTTACGAAATAAATTTTGCTACCGCCTCCTTTGGTCAGGGGATTCAAATGACCCCAATCCAGCTGGCTCGGGCTTATTGCGCCATTGCCAACGGCGGCAAATTAGTAAGACCTTACCTTACCGAGGATTCTCTCGAGGTTCAACCTCAACAATCTCAAGTTGTTTCTCAAAAGACTGCTTCTCAATTAACTGCTATGCTCGTCAGCGTGGTGGAGAATGGTTTTGGAAAAGCAGCCAAAGTTCCCGGATATTATATTGCTGGTAAAACCGGAACTGCCCAGATTCCAGAGGGAGGAAAATACTCAGCCGAAAAGACCATTCAAAGTTTTATCGGTTTTGCCCCAGCTTTTAACCCTCAATTTTTAATTTTGGTAAAACTGAACAATCCCAAAACTAAAACTGCCGAATATTCAGCACTGCCAATTTTCCACGACCTGGCTGAATATATTATTCATTACTGGCAAATCCCACCTGACTACGAGTAAACCACAGACAGCCCATATCGGAGAGGGGTCGGGAGAACCCTCCGGTTCTCCCGTCTAGCCTGCCTGCCGGCAGGCAGGGAAAAGATTAAAAACCGAGGGTAGTCAAAGAGATAAATCTCTTTTTCGCCTCACTGCGGTTCGGCTTCTAAAGAGCGAGCCCGAAGCGAGGCGAAGCCGAGCGCGGGAGCAAAGCTCCAGAGAGGGCGAGCGACTAACCCTGTATTACCAATGAATATTTTTGAAAAAATTAAATTTATTTTAGGAAGACCGAAAGTGGTTATTGTCGCCGGAGAAAATAGTCAAGTAACCGCTGAGATAATCTCGCGAGTCTTGGAGTCACATTTTAAAATTGGACTCCACCCACCCTCCACCCTCCCCAGCTTCGCTTGGGCCCCTGAGGTTTTAGTTTTTGGTTCTGACTTGGAGAATCTCGAGAAAATCAAATTCTTAATCGGTAGATCTTCATTACCTGTTTTGGTGGCAACTAAATATAATGAAAAAATTCGGGAATTAGCGAGAGTCATTCCTACTCAAGGGTTTTTAGTTTTAAACTCCGATGAGAAAGAGCTTGAAGAAATAAAAAATGGGAGTACAGCCCATTGTTTAACCTTTGGTTTCCGGGAAAAAGATAATTTCCAGGCCTCGGACGTTAAGGAGAATAGTCGAATAAATTTCAAAATTAGCTGTGACGGGAAAGTTGTCCCGGTGTGGTTAGAAAAGTCAACCGATAAAGATAAAGACAAAATTAGTTCAGCCTTGGCTGCGGCAACTGTTGGAACAATCTTTGGCTTAAATTTGGTTGAAATCTCCCAATCCTTGCAATCTTCTTAATAATAGTGTAACCCCGTAGTAGAAATTTGACTCGCTACGCGACATAGGCTTTCCTCTGGAAAGCCCTGTCAAATTTTCACTACGGGGTGTAATATAATAGAAAGAAGTTCGTTATAAACTGAGAGAGGTGAAGCCGAACGAAAGTGAAGATGAAGGAAAACTTCGAAGAAGGCAAACTTCATCGACATATTGATAATGGAAAGTTTAATTTCTAGAGTTTATATCTTCATTAAATGCGCCAATCTTGAGATCGGCTGAGTTTTCAATTAAGGGTTTTAAAAGCTCAGCTAATCCTCAGGATCGGCCATTTAATTTTATGTTTCTGCTGAAATAAACGGAAAAGGAGGTGTAAATGGTTCTTTTATAGTACCTTTTCAATTTTCATAGGCTAAATAAAATCGAAGGGGGAGATATAATGAGTAAGAAAAACAGGGAGGTTTGGCAGTTTAGCTGCCCCACCTGTGGGAAAACAGGTACTACCAAACGAAATAAATTTCCAAAGTGTTCCGATTGCGGAACACCACTCCAGGTTACCAACGTTATCAAGAAGTCTAATCCCTCTATTATGGTTATAGCAAAGGTAAAAGTTCGTCAGACAAAAAATAAAAGGCAGTAAGATTACTGCCAGGCGCCGTCTCAGAGAAATTCATTCGAGGCGGCCTTTTATTTTATCTCGACAAAATTTAAATTCTGTGATAGATTTGATAATAGCTCCTGATTCTTTCGGAAAGGAGGTGATGATCCAAAAGGAGGTGAAAATGGTTGCTCATCCCAAACTAAAGACAATAGAGAAAGGCCTGAGGCCTTTTGCCAAAGATGAAATAGCGCCAGCTCTCCGTGAACCAGCCCAAAAGATAAAAGGATGGGTTGAGAAATCTCTTGACGACAGTCAGCCCTTAAATAAAAGAGATGTCTACCTAATAGCCCGAGTAAAGCTAGCAGCCGAACGCCTCATTGCTCCCACTCAAGCTGAAAAAGATAGGATTTTAATCGAACTTAATCGGCTTAAGGATGAAGGGTATCGCTTGAATTTCGATAACGATGATATTTGTGGAGCAAATGCCGCTGCCATTTTAATCAGAAAAGAGGGTAGATTAGCTGAATTTATTCGTCAAGCAGGGGAGAAGTTAAAAAACGCTAAATAAACGGATCATCACCTCTACACCCTGGCCCCATCGTCTAGTGGTTTAGGACGTTGACTTCTCAGGGCAGAAACACCGGTTCAAATCTGGTTGGGGCCGCCATAACAAACAGAGAGGCTTTTAATTAGCCTCTTTTTTAGTTAGAATGAAAGAATGTATGTCTAAATTAATTTACCCAATAGCTACTCTCTCCGGCACCATTATTGGTGTTGGGCTTTTTTCATTGCCTTATATTACTTCTCGAGTCGGAATTTGGGTAATGCTTGGCTATTTTTTAGTTTTGGGAGCTTTGGTTATTCTAATCCATTCATTTTTTGGGGAATTGGCTCTGAAAACCCCCGATTTTAAAAGGTTGCCTGGCTTTGCCAAATTTCATTTAGGAGATTCGGGAGAAAAGGTAGCTATAGTTTCAACAATTTTAGGGACTTTTGGAGCAATTTTAGCTTATTTAATTGTTGGGGGTGGATTTTTAACTGAATTACTCTCTCCGATTTTTGGTGGAGGAAACCTATTTTGGACGATAGTTTATTTTTTAGCCGGAGCTATTTTGATTTTTTTAGGGATAAAAGCCATTTCTAAAATCGAATTTTGGGGATTAATTTTATTTTTTCTAGTTCTAATTTTAATATTTCTTCGAGGAAAATATCTCATTAATATTGAAAATTTATTTCCCCAAGTTTCGGATTTCGGATTTCGGATTTCGGATTTCTTCTTACCATACGGTGTTATTCTTTTTTCTTTATGGGGAGCAGCTTTGATTCCGGAAGCGGAAGAAATGCTGGGACAAAAGAAAGATTTACTTTTAAAAATTATCCCTATTGCCATTTTAATTCCGATTTTTGTTTATCTTTTTTTTATTTACTTGATTTTGGGTATTACCGGGTCCCAAACAACCGAATCAGCATTGAACGGCCTTAGAAATTTTTTAGGAGACGGGATAGTTTCTTTAGCCCTTTTTTTCGGAGTCCTAACCACCTTTACCTCCTTTATTGCCTTAGGGCTGACCTTAAGGAAAGTTTTCTGGTATGATTTAAAAATAGAAAAGAATATAGCTTTCGCAATTACTTGTTTTATTCCTTTAGCTCTTTTTTTAACAGGGATTAAGCAGTTTATTCCAATCATCTCTTTTGTCGGAGCAACAATGCTGGGAATTGATGGAATTTTAATTTTGTTAATGTATCAAAAAATTAAACCCAAAAAGAAATTTCTAATTTTTCCTCTCATTTTAGTCTTTTTAGGAGGAATTATTTATGAAATAATTTATTTCTTTAGATAAAAATGGATTTGGTAGTTTACATTCTAATTTTTTTAGCCTCTTTCGCCTTGCTTTTTTGGTCAGGCAATTTTTTAGTTGATGTCTTAACAAAAATATCTAAATTTATTGGTTGGAAAGAGTTTGTGGTTTCTTTTCTTGTTATGGCTTTTGCAACCACTATTCCAAATTTCTTTGTTGGGATAATTTCTGCCTTAAATAAAGTCCCGGAACTTTCTTTTGGCGATGTTGTGGGAACTAATATCGCCGACCTTACTTTGATCATAGCTTTAGCTGCTTTAGTTTCAAAAATGGGTTTATCCGTTCCAAGCCGAACAGTTCAAGGAAGTTCTCTTTTTACAATTGGAGTAGCTGTTTTACCTTTAATTTTAATTCAAGATGGTACTCTTTCCCGATTAGATGGAATCCTGTTATTAGGCGCGTTTGTTGTTTATATTGCTTGGCTTTTTAATAAAAAAGAAAGATTTGAAAAGATTTATGATGGAACCTCGGAGAAATTAACTTTAAATTTTTTCAAAAAGAATATAGCTTTGCTTTTTTGTTCTATTTTATTACTACTAATATCGGCTCAGGGAATCGTTAAATCGGCTGTCTTTTTCTCAGGGTTTTTGCATTTACCCTTAAGTTTGATTGGTATTTTGATAGTTGGTTTAGGTACTGCTTTGCCCGAACTCTCCTTTACCTTGCAGGCCGCCAAAAAATCCCAGGATTGGATGATAGTGGGAGACGTGATGGGTTCGGTAATAATGACAGCCACTCTTGTTTTGGGAATTGTTGCCTTGATTTGTCCGATTAAAATTGTTGATTTTTCTCCTTTTGCCATTGGAAGGGTTTTTCTAATAATTTCGGCAATATTTTTTCTGCTTTTTATCCGAACCGGCCATAAAATCACCAGAAAGGAAGCTCTATTTTTATTGGGAATTTATATCACCTTTGTCTTAGTTGAAATTTTAAGCAAATGATGGTAGGATAGTTTAATGAATGATTTTCTTTTTGTCTTGATAATATTTTTGATTGTGGCGGCAGGCGTGGGAGTAGTTATTTTTTTGCTAAAGAAATCAAAAACCGATGAAATTCAAAGCAATGCCATTAGGGATTTAGATATTAAATTAACCAATTTAATCACCGGCCAGCTTAAAGAAATCAGGGATAGCCAGAATGGCGCCTCTCAAGCAATGTATCAGCAAATGCATTCTTTCACCAAAGAAGCAACTCAAATTAGAGAAGATTTGAAACAAGTACAGGAAGTGGTTAAAGATGTCTCTTCTTTCCAGGAAATTTTTAAATCACCGAAATTAAAAGGCCAATGGGGAGAAGCTTCTTTAGAGCATATCTTAAGCCAACACTTCCCCCAAGAACTTTATAAAAAACAATATCTTTTTTCATCCGGAGAACAGGTTGATGCGATTTTAAAACTTCCAGATAGCAAAATTCTGCCGATTGACGCCAAGTTTCCATCAGAAAATTTCGAAAAAATGATAAATACAGCATCGGAAACGGAAAAAAACTTTTACAAAAAGACCTTTCTAGAAGATGTAAAATTCAAGATTAACGATATTGCTTCAAAATACATATTACCATCGGAAGGAACAGTTGATTTTGCCTTAATGTATATTCCAGCAGAGGCAATATATTATGAAATAGTTAACAATATCGGCAGAGAATTCGATTTAACAAATTATGCCTGGTCAAAAAAAGTTATTCTGACTTCTCCAAATACTATTTATTTAACCTTGAGAACAATTGAGCACTGGTTCCGCGATACTCAAATTTCCAGGCAGACTCAGGAAATTTTGAAAAAACTTGCTAAAGTCCATCAAGACGCCGAAACATTAATGGAGGATTTCAGGAAACTGGGCGGTCACTTGAGAAATGCCAGTTCTGCCTATAGCGATTCTGAAAGACGCCTTTCTCTGCTTGACGAGAAGGTTGAGAAATTGGTAGAAATAGGGGAGACTAAACAATTGAAAGAACCAAATAAAAAAAGATAATAATTATGTTAGCAGTCATTAAAACCCCGCACCAGAACCTTCGGTTCGGTACAGGGCAAGCTGGTGGAAAATATTATGACACAATTAGCAATAATTAAGACCGGAGGGAAACAATATTTAGTTTCCCCGGGTCAAAAAATTAAGATTGAGAAAATTGACAAGAAAGAGGGAAGCGAAATAAGCTTCCCCGAAGTTTTGCTTTTGGAAAAAAATAAAAAAATCGAAATTGGCCTACCCTTTATTAAAGGAGCGAAAGTTATCGGAAAGGTGGTGTCTCAGGGAAAAAGAAAAAAAGTAATAGTCTTCAAATACAAAGCAAAAAAGAGAGAAAAAATAAAAAAGGGTCATCGCCAGCCCTTCACTGAAGTAGAAATAACAAAGATAGAATCATAAATTAAGAATTAGGAATTTTAAAATTTATACCCAAAATTAAAAGACGGCTGAAATTGCCGTTTTTAAGTTTTAATATTACTTTCCCAACATTTGACAAATTATATAAATATGATATACTATAAGCAGTAGTTCTTGAATAATTAGTTTGGATTTTCGAAGGATTTTCAAATAATGCTGAAAAGGAGGTGACAGATTGGAAAAGAAGTTCGGGTTTGTATTACTCCCGGATCTTCATATGGGACGAGAGAAATTCATCATCAATTGGTGGGATCATCTGCTCCCTCGATCTCCCGAAGAAGTGATGGGGGAAAAGATTGAGCAGAGATTACGCTACTGCGTGGAGAAAATAAATAGCTTTCCCGAAGTAGACGAAGTAGAGTTCTTAGTTTCGGTTGGAGATCTTACCGAATCAATGACAGATGAACAGGTAAGAAAAGTAGGGGAGATTCTGGAAGCCTTGAGAGTTCCTAAAGTCCTTTTTCCGGGTAACCACGACGCATGCCCCTATGAAAGAGCTGATTCTGGAAAAGTTCTCTGGAATGCCGAAAAACCGTTATCTTTTGGCGATTTCAAAGAGCGTTTCCACGAGGAATTTGCGGTAGCTTCTCGATTTTTCGAAAACTGGGAGGAACAAGGGAGTGAATTTGGGAATTTCACATTCATCTATAAGGACATTAGATTCATTATTGTAGATAATGTGAATCGAAGAAAATCTCCTTTCGGACTTCCTGGGGTAGCAGGGTGGAGTCGGTTACATCCAGAGAGCAAAAAATGGCTTCGAGAGCAACTTGCGCGACGGGAGGAGAGAAAAATCGTCATTTCTCATACTCCTCTAAAAAGAAAGCTGTTAAAAGCTTTTTCTGGAAATAAAAAAATTGTGCACATTGCCGGACATCGACACAAAGAAAAATACCTTCGAAAATCTAATGTTACTACCTTTGTCACTGGAGCCTTATATTTACAGCCGGTGATAACGGTAGTAAAAGTCCTTCCAGATGAAATTGAATTTCATTCTGTAAGGATTCCCTGAGCGGTTACTTGAATATATCTTGAATATATCCAGATAACCGCTTCTTGTTTTATAATTTAATTTATTTCCTTCCTTCGAGGGCCGAACCTAAGGTTTCTTCGTCAGCATATTCTAATTCAGCTCCTACTGGTAAGCCCCGACCTAAGCGGGTGACCCGCCTGCCGGCAGGCAGGTTTTTTTGTAATAGCCTTTCTAAATATAAAGTCGTCGCTTCACCTTCGGTAGTGGGATTAGTAGCAATAATAATTTCTTTAATTTCCGGGTGATTCTTTACCATTTCTTCTAATTCTTTTGTTCTTAATTTTTCAATATCTGCTTTTTTAAAGGTTGAAACCTGACCACCTAAA
>CAZWDF010000037.1:0-9053 GCA_964632335.1 uncultured Candidatus Saccharibacteria bacterium
GTAAAATGTTATGCAGAACTTCCTAAATGCAGAAGCGATATCGATGAATACCAGGCGAAATTGAGCGAATATAATCAATGTCGAGATAAGATAGAATATTAAATTAAGAAATGTTTTTTACCAAAACTTTGCGGGGTAGGTAAGTTTAATCTTGTAAAAATCAAATCGGAGGGGTACTCACCTTTTTTTATTTAGACTCCTATTGAACAGGTTCTAACATCGTCCCGTAGGCGGAGTAAACTTGCTTTTTCAAAAAAGAAGTGTATTATTAAATTAAAGACTTTGAGAGTTTTGGACTACAAATAGTTGACAGATTGGCTTTAAAGAAAATACTTAATAATACTATTTGCAACTCATTGTTATCAGGAGTTGCTTTTTGTGTTCCATTTATGATCTCAAGATTCAAAAAAGGTCTAAAAGTTATATTCCAAAAAACCAGCAAAGAACAGTTTTTGTTGGAGCATAACAGACTGTCTCCCTCAAATTTACAGGCTACAATACCTTTACTTTCTCGTTTTAGAATAGAGAAAGCCTCGCTTTTCAAGGATAATAATTGGCTTATAGATAAGCTTCGGAGACCGTTTATCTTGTGGCTTTCGTCTTTGCGGAATAAAAAGAAAATATAAATTAAAATAAATAAATTATGAAAAACAAAAAGAATAAAAATTATTACAGAAATAGAACAAGACACCGCAGGTTTCTAAAAAAACACAGAAATAAATAAATTTTTATTAAAAACTGAAGATGATGAGATACATTGGTAACGCTCAGAAGTTCAGGAGTCTCCGCTAAATTAGGCAAAATTTTCTTATCCACAGGAGGTATCTTGACAAAGGGTGATTGACCGACTATTATAAAGATGAAAGTCGCCTGCGCCTACCGAAAGGTAGTGTGCAGGTTTTATTTTATAGGTGTATAATAATAGTAATGGAGAGGGTATCTATTTTAATTGAAGGTAGTAATTTTTATCATTCAGTTCTTTAAAAGCTCGGTTTGAAAGAGTCGCAATTTGACTTTGAGAAATTTGCAGTTTTTCTTGCTAACGGAAGAGTAATTTCTGATATGGGCAAGAGATTTTATACTGGCACGGTGCGTGAAAAAGAAGGTGATATTAGAAGTAAGGAAGCAATGGCGAAACAAACATCTCTTTTCACTGTATTGAGAGGTAATCATTGGGAAATTAAAACAAGTAAACTCCAAACGAGGATAGAAGAAATCTCTATTGATAACCGTGTTGTTGACTACGAAAAAATTCTAAAGTTAGGAATTAAGAAAATTAAGTTTGAAAAATTGAGTATGTAGGTTTCTCTATTTTCGATGAGACTAATCCAGAAAATTCTACGAATCCCTCGTTCTCTTTGATTGCGAAAGCAGATATAAAAAGGATACTTATCAAATCAGATTTGCAACCATTTATAATACCCACTCTCTTTGATGGCAAGGTATAGCGACTCGCAGGATGGGGTAAAATCTGATATACTAAATTAGGCTCGTGGGCTTAAATCTGGTATATAAATATACTGGGTTTGTTGTTAAAGTATAGTTCTGACGTTGTTCACGATGTCCCACTGGAGGGTTGCGAGAATGGCTATTCGGCTGGTCCTGAACCCCGCCCCTTCTTAAAATTTTCAAAAAGCAAAGTACTATGGTGGGATGGCAGAATGGTAATGCACTGGTCTTGAAAACCAGAGCCTTGAAAGAGGCTTGGGGGTTCGAGTCCCTCTCCCACCGCGGGAGAGAAGGGGCGGGGCGAGTCCTGCACCCTCCGCCATTTAAATATCCGGATTCATTCCGGATATTTATTTAAACTCCGAGTTTAAACATGTTCAAACTTCAAAGTTGAACATTTATTGGTCTTGGCCGGGGGCCGCTCTGGCAATAACTATTCCAATCACTTCTTTTGCCCCGGCTTTCTTTAAAACTCGGGCGCACTCTTCGATGGTCGCGCCTGTGGTATAAACATCGTCCACTAAAAGAATTTTTTTACCTAAAATTTGACCTCCATTTTTTATTGAAAAAGCATTCCTTATATTTTCTTTTCTTTCTTCCTCGGATAACTCAACCTGGGCTGGGGTTTCCTTTATTTTTGCTAAAACGTTATTTAATAGTGAAATTCCAAAAAATTTAGCAAGCTCTTTTCCAATTTCCTCTGCCTGGTTAAATCCCCGCCACTTTAGTTTTTTTCTTTCAAGGGGCACCGGGACTAAAATGAAATTGACAAAGTCGGCTGTGGATTTCTCTATTAATTGAAAATGAGTTATTATTAAAGAAGTTAGGGGTTTTCCCAGCTCCTTGACAAAAGGTTGGTATTTAAACAGCTTTATTAAATTTTTAATCAAAGGTTGTTGATAGGGGAGAGCAAAATATAAATCCTTGAGTCCGCCAGCTGGCGAATGAGTTTGATGTTTTTGATGAGTGTTTAAAACCCCAAGAGTGCTCTGGCAATCTTCACAAAGATAGTTTCCCTCTCTCTGGCAGCTAAGACAGAATTTAGGGAAAAGAAGGTCAAAGATGAAACCTTTAAAATTTTTCAACATACCATATTATATAATGATATGATATAATATAAAAAGGTATTATGATTTGGACGCCATTAGAATTCATTCCAAAAAGAGCTTTAGGAATAGACGTCGGAACGGCTTCTATTAAAATGGTGGAGTTATCTCGTTTAGGAGAGAGAAGGAAATTGGAGAACTACGGCGAGATATCTGCTCAAATATTTTATCAAAAGCCATTCCGGACTTTTGAAAAAAGCACCCTTTCGCTTTTCACTCAGGATATCTCCCGGGCGATAAAAGCAGTAATGGATGAGGCAAAAATTAAAACTCGCCGAGTCGTCTTTTCTATCCCCGATTTTTCCAGTTTCTTTACTTCTTTTGAATTACCTCAAATGACCAAAGAAGAATTACCCCAGGCAGTAAGATATGAAGCCCATCGATGTGTCCCTTTGCCCTTGGCCGAAGTAACCCTGGATTGGCAAGTCATCGAGGGTGGGGTTTCTGACCAAAAGAAAGAAAAATTAAAAATTCTTTTAGTAGCTGTTCCTAATGAGGTTATTAATCAGTACCGAAAGATTGCTGAAATGACCAAACTTGAACTTTTAGCTTTAGAAGCCGAAGTCTTTGGCCTGGTAAGGTCCCTGGTCGGCGAGCGCAAGGAAACCATTTTATTAGTGGATATCGGAGCTCAAAGCACTACTTGTAGTATTATTGAGAAAAGAATTTTAAAAATGTCCTATAGCTTTGATATGTCAGGAAATGAGCTGACCGAGGTGATAGCCAAAGGGTTGGGGGTTGATTATAAAGAAGCCGAAGCTCTCAAAGAAAAATATGGGATTTCATCTCCGCCCTCTTTGGACGCCACCTCCCCACCACCAGCTCCGGCTTCGGAGGTAAGGGAAATATTGCTTCCCTTGGTTGATGTGATTTTGAAAGAAATCGAGAAAATTTCTCAGAATTTTTATCTAACAGAGGGAAAAGACATTCAAAAGATTATAATGGCTGGAGCTTCCAGCTTCCTCCCCGGTTTAAAAGAATATTTCCAAAGTTATTTTAAAAAAGAAATAGAAATTGGTAATCCTTTTTCGAATATTTTTTGCCCCCCGATTTTAGAGCAAACTTTAAAAGAAATGAGCAGCGCTTATGCTATAGCTGTCGGCATGGCGTTCAGAGGCCTAGAATAACGCTCGGCAGGCTGCCTCGAAGGACCGCAACAATTCCCACCGAGAATTGTTGCTTAGTCCTCGCTCGCTCTTCGTCTTCGGCGAAACCCTGGCCGCTCGCTGCGGATGTCCATCTCGGCACTTGCCTCACTCTATTATTCGTATATTCGCCTGCCTCTACCTGTCGGTAGACAGGTGCCGGCAGGCAGGTATTAATTCGTAATTCGTAGGGTATGACTGAAATCATTCCCAGAAAGGCGGTAGAACTGCCTCTCTGGCTAAAAATTTTATTTTATGTTTTGATTTCCCTGCTTATTATCGTATTTCTGAGCTACTTTATTTTGGGGCACTTCCAAAAAAAATCTTTAACGGAGCTCCAAAATTTAGAAGCCGAAATCAGCAGAGAAAAAACCCCTCAAAAAATTGTTTTGGAGGAAGAAATTTTAGGTTATCAGAAAAAAATTGGGGATTTTGGATTAATACTTAACCATCATCTCATCCCATCAAAATTTTTCGATTTTCTTGAGAAAAATATCCATCCCAAAGTTTGGTTTTCTCAAATCAGTTTGAGTCCCGAGGCAGGGCTCGCCGTAGTTTCTGGCCATGCCGAAACTTTCCCGACCTTAGGCCAACAAATCCAAATTTTAAAAAGAGAAACCATCCTCAAAAACATCGACTTATCTAAAATTTCCTTAGGGAAAAAAGGAGAAATTGAATTTACCTTAGATCTCACTTTTGATAATCAGTTTTTCAAATAATCCCATATCGGAGAGGGGTCGGGAGAACCCTTCGGTTCTCCCGTATAGCCTGCCTGCCGGCAGGCAGGGAAAAGATTAAAAACCGAGGGTTGTTAAGGAGCGGTGTTAGTCGAGCGAAGCGAGACGTGCCGCGACCTCACTTGGTAATACCACTATGCCTCGCCCACTTCTTATTATTATCGGACTTTTTTTAATGCTCATCTTGGCAGTTGGTTTCACTTTCCCAAAATATAAAAACCTGACCTTGCTTCAATTAAAAGTGAAAGAAAGAGGGGTTGACCTCCAATTAGAAAAAGAATATTTTTCAAAACTTACTGAAACCTCAGAAAAACTAAAAAAATATGAAGAAAGTCTTGCCAAAATCAATTCGGCTTTATCTCCCGACCCTCGACTGCCGGCTTTGTTTAATTTTCTTCAGACGGCCGCTTCTCAAAATGGTTTAGTTTTAAAGAAAATAGCTCCCTCCCCAACCAATCCCTTAAAGGAAGAACTGCTTAAGGAGGGCTGGAGCCCAAAAATCCGAGAAACGGGAGTTAATCTAACGGTTGCGGGTGCTTACTCATCTTTTAAAAATTTTATTTCTACTTTAGAAAAAACCTCCAGGATGATTGAGCTCGAAAACATTTCTTTTTTAAGTCCGGAAGGGGAGGGTCCCATCGATTTCAACCTCAGAGTTAAAGTTTATTCATATTGATATATTGACATAACCTCCAAAGTCGGAGAGGGGGCGGGAGAACCCTACGGTTCTCCCGTATAGCCTGCCTGCCGGCAGGCAGGGAAAATATTAAAAACCGAGGGTTTTTAAGGAGCGGTGTTAGTCGAGCGAAGCGAGACGTGCCGCGACCTCACTTGGTATTACCACTATGGCAATTACTTTTTTAGAAGAAAGAAAAGTCCAAAGGCGCTACATTTTAATCTTCCTGCTCCTCATTTTAATCGCTGGCTGGGTGGTTTGGCGAAACCTTTTCGTTAAAGAGCAGCCGGTTTCCCCAGCCGGAGTTTTGAAACAAGCTAAAAAAATAGAGCTCGATTTTAAAATTCTAGACAATCCCATTCTTCAGGAGCTGCGGCTTTTTGAAGATATTAAAACTTACGAAGAAGAAATTTCGGGAGGGGAAGCAATAGAAAAAGTCGGTAGGGAAAACCCCTTCGTACCTTATTAATATGCCCCGTAGTAGAATTTCAAACGATTATGTTCTACTATATCTATGTCATTGAAAGCACAAAGGATGGCGGTTTATATACCGGCTACACTACAAACCTTACTCAAAGATTAAAAGAACATAATCGAGGTTTAAATTTTTCGACCAGACCAAATAGACCGTGGAAACTTATCTACTACGAGGCGTGTCTTAATGAGAATGATGCCAAGCGCAGAGAAAAATATCTGAAAACTTCACAAGGTCAACGCCTATTGAAACGTAGGCTTAAAGAATATTTTTATTTAAGAAAAATTTAATTTGAAATTTCACTACGGGGTATGCCAGATTTAATTCGGCAATTAGTTAAAAAAGGAATATTAGACCAAGAAAAAGCGACGGCTTTAGAATTTGAAACTAGAGAAAGCGGAAAGCGGGAGGAAGAGGTAATTTTGGGAAGAAGGATTTGTTCTGAGGATTTTTTATTTGGTTTAAAAAGTGAAAATTTGAAAATACCGCTAAAAAAAATCACTATTCAGGAAGTTCCCTTGGAAACTTTAGGGATGATTCCGGAAGAAACTGCCAGACACTATCAAATGATTCCCTTGGTCAAGAAAAACAATACCCTTGAGGTGGGAATGGTTTATCCTGAAGATTTGAAAGCTCAAGAAGCTCTAAAGTTTTTGGCTCGTCAGGGAAAATTCAATGTTGAAGTTTTTCTCGTCACCCCCACTACTTTTAGTAATCTTTTAAGACAATGTCGGACTTTAAGAAGGGAAGTGGGAAGGGCCTTAGAGGAGTTGGAGACGGAATTAAAAGGGGAGAAAGTGGAGGTAAGACTAAAAACGGCAGCTGAATTTGAAAGGCTGGCCGAGGAAGCCCCGATTACCAAGATTGTTGCCGTTATCCTCAGACATGCCGTGGAGGGGAAAGCTTCCGATGTTCATATTGAGCCCACCCGGGATAGGCTAAGGGTTCGTTTCAGATTATTGGGAATTTTACACTCTTCAATCTTTCTACCTCTTAAAACTCATCCAGCCGTGGTGGCCAGAATTAAGATTCTGGCAAATTTAAAAATTGACGAGACGAGGATTCCTCAAGACGGCAGATTCACGACAATAATCGACGGGAATTCCATTGATTTCCGAGTTTCTACTTTTCCAACCACTTTGGGGGAAAAAGTGGCAATCAGAGTTCTCGACCCAGCGATTGGTTTCAAAACTTTTGGAGAATTAGGACTGGAAAAGAGAAATCTTAAAGTAGTTAAACAGGCAATTGAAAGACCTTATGGTTTAATTTTGGCTACCGGTCCCACTGGCTGCGGGAAAACTACAACTTTATATGCCATCTTGCAAGTTTTAAACAAAGAAGGGGTAAATATTGTTACTTTAGAAGACCCGGTAGAATATTTTATTGAAGGAATCAATCAGTCCCAAGTTAGGCCGGAAATTGGCTATGACTTTGCCGTGGGCCTTCGCCACATAGTTAGACAAGACCCGGATATTATCATGGTTGGAGAAATTCGCGACCAAGAGACTGCATCCTTAGCTACCCACGCCGCCTTGACTGGCCACATTGTATTAAGCACCTTACATACTTCAAATGCAATAGGCGTAATCCCCCGACTAATTGATTTGGGAATTCAACCCTATTTGATTCCTCCTACTCTAAGCATTGCCATTGCCCAAAGATTGGTGAGAAAGCTATGCGATAACTGTAAAAAACGCCTCTTGCCCAAAAAAGAAGTTAAAGATTTAATCTTAAAAGAGTTCGAGAGTCTTCCTTCCCAAGCTAAAAAGGATTTTGGAATCCCCAAACCTCTCTATATCTGGCAGGCGGTAGGTTGCAAAGAGTGTAATAATGAAGGTTATACCGGTCGCATTGGTCTCTTTGAAATTTTGTCGATGACCGATGAACTTGCTGATATAATTCTAAAAGAGCCTTCGGAGAGAGAAATCAGCAAAGAGGCCGAACGCCAGGGCATGGTTACTATGAAACAAGACGGCATCCTGAAGGTTTTGGCAGGCATTACTACAATAGAAGAGGTATTACAAGTTGCTGAAGAAAAATAAACAACCTACGAATTACGAATCAAACCGAATTACGAATTCGTAATTCGAAAAAAATTCGTAATTGGTAGGAAAATTTGTGAAACAAATTCTATTAGTGGAAGACGACCCTTTCTTAATTGACATTTATGCAACCAAATTCAAAGAAGAAGGTTTTTCGGTTAAGGTAGCCAATGACGGGGAAGAGGGTTTAAGAAAATTAAGAGAAGGAGAAGGGAATGAAGAGAAATTTGACCTCCTAGTCTTAGATATTGTTTTGCCTCATGTCGATGGTTGGGAGATTCTTAAGGAAATTAAAGCCAGTGAGAAATTGAAAAATTTAAAAATAATTATTCTCTCTAATCTTGGCCAAAAGGGAGAAGTAGAAAAAGGGGTGAAACTCGGAGCAACAAAATACTTAATTAAAGCTCATTATACACCGAGCGAAGTAGTTGCGGAAATAAAGCAACTACTGAAGTGAGGTCGAAAAGAGATTTATCTCTTTGAATCCCAAGTCAAGTAGTAGATGAGATAAAGGAAGTCTTAAAATAACTTATGGCTAATAATTACAAAAAACAACTCGAAGAACTTTTATCCTTGACTGTAAAAGAACAGGCCTCCGACCTTCATCTTTCAGTTGGCCATCCGCCAGTCCTGAGGATAGCTGATAGATTGGTCCCTCTCTTAAAAAAACCAAAATTGTCTCCGGAAGATACCCGAGGTCTGGCTGAAGCCCTAATGACCCAAGAACAATTTCAAAGATTTCTTCAGGAAAAAGAAATTGATTTTTCCTATTCCTTTCAAGAAAGGGCCCGGTTTAGAGTCAATGTTTTTTTTCAAAGAGGAGGGGTTTCCTGTTCTTTGAGGTTAATCCCGGCTAAAATCAGGACCATTGAAGAATTAAATCTTCCCTCAATTATCCACCAATTCGCCAGGAGTACTCAGGGATTTGTTTTAATTAGTGGCCCATCCTCTCATGGAAAGAGTACCACTTTAGCCGCCCTGATTGATGAAATAAACCACACCAGAACCGACCATATAATAACTATTGAAGACCCTATCGAATATGTTTTTGAAGATGACAGAGCAATCATTGACCAAAGGGAAATTTATCAAGATACCCTTTCTTTCGCTAAAGCCCTCAGGTCAACCTTTCGTCAGGACCCGGATGTGATTATGGTTGGAGAGATGAGAGACCCTGAAACGATGGCTACCGCCATCACTGCTGCTGAAACCGGCCACCTGGTTTTTGCCACCTTACATACCAATTCGGCTGCTCAGACTATGCATCGGATTGTCGATTCTTTCCCTTCCGAGCAGCAAAGCCAGATCCGTGCTCAGTTGTCAGGGTCGCTTTTGGGGGTGGTTAGTCAGAGGTTAATTCCGAGAATCAAGGGAGGGTTAATTCCGGCTTGCGAAGTAATGCTTAATACTCCAGCTACTGCCA
>CAZWDF010000038.1:0-8790 GCA_964632335.1 uncultured Candidatus Saccharibacteria bacterium
AAAAATATGTTTGGTTTGGCAGCCCCTGGCAGGAAGAGGTCAGGTTTTTTAGCAAAGAACCCAAGTACATCCCTCTTTTGCTTCAGCTTTCACCCTCACCTCTTTTCCTTAACGCCATTTCACAGGAATCCGTAAATTTAGTGGGAAACCAGGTTAAATTTGAACCAGATGAATCTAAGTACATTTTAAATCTAGAAAACATCACCAATGATGAGGATTATCTGATGACCTTAAAGAAAAACACCAGACACGATTTGAGAAAAGACTACCGCAGAATTGGAAGGCAAAATCCCCAAATTATCATCAACAAGTTTTCTGACCTTGATAATCTGATAACATTGGCCAAGAAAAGGTTCAGTGAAAAAGGAGAAGAGGCCGATTGGGAAGATCCCCGAAGAATCAAAACCTTCCGCCAGGTAATAAAATTGGCCGGCAAGTCTTATCAGATTAGAATGATGACAGTTAAAATAGGAGAAAAAATAGCCGGTGTTGACCTGATCTGTCTTCTAAATAACACCTACTTTACGGTCAAATGCGGCTACAATGTCGCCGAATTTCCCGGCATCGGTAACTTTGTCAATCTTTTGGAAATTAACGATGCCATTAATTTAGGAATGAAGAAAATTGACTTTCTCCAAAACAACTATAAATGGAAAAGCCGCTTGTTTGAAGCCATCCCCCTCTTTCAATATGGCAAGTAAATTAATCATCAGAAAATTTTTACCTTCAGACATTGATAAAATTATTGAGATAGAAAAGGCCTCTTTTAAGCAAGGCTCTTATTCTAAAAGAAGGCTGGAAAACCTCTCCAAAAAGCACCCCAATGATTTCCTGGTTGCAAAATTAGCCGACAAAACCGTCGGCTATGTTATCGCCTATAATAAAGCTGGAGTGATTGATTTTGATTCTTTGGCAGTAGATAAGAAGTACCGAAAATTAGGCATTGGTAAAAAATTGGTAAGTTTTATGCTGAACAGGTTTAGAAAAGAGGGATTAAAAAAAGCCTCTCTCGAAGTGAGGTCAAGCAATAAAAAAGCCGCATCTTTTTTTCAGAATTTGGGCTTTAAAATTACCAAGGTTATTAAGAGCTACTATCGAGATGGCGAGGATGCCTACCGCATGGCTATCTATGTCCAAAAAATATAATTTTTAAATCTCGCACCAGGCAATGGTTAAAGCATTGGGGCCAGCAGGAACACCGACAACATCGTTAATAATGTTTAAAAATACGATTTCGGCGTTTTTAAATTTTCCCCAAATCATTTCTTTTAATTTCTGGGCTCCTTCGAGATTGTCACCATGAGTAATAATTACTCTAATTTTTCTATCTTCCATTTTAAATTTTTTAATATCGGCTTCAAGTTGTTTTAAAAGACCCACTGGCATCTCTTTGGCTCCGGTTTTAACTCCGGCCGGAACCAATACTCCATTTTTAAAAGTTAAGACTGGTCGAATGCCAACTTTTGCCAATCCTCTCATTAGATTAGCTACCAAATGAGATATTCTGCCTAAGGCTTCTATCCATTTGGGGTCTTCAAGCATTACATAAAGATGAATTTGAGGAACGAATTCTTCTAATTCTTTAATAATTTCTTTTATTTCTTTTCTCTCTTGGATCAAATCAATTGCTTTTAAAATCAAAAGGGTTTGACCGCCAGTAACACTCAAGGAGTCGATAATAAAAACTTTTTCTTGTTTTTCAATTTCTAAAAAATTTTTTCCCTGGATGGCTGAGTTATAGGTTCCGGAAAGTTTGGAGGTAAGAGTAATGCAGACGATATTATCAAATCTTTCCAGTTGTTTTTGAAAGGCATCTAAAAAATCTTTCGGGGAGGGCTGGGAGGTTTTACCAAAACTCTTGATTCCTTGCTTTTCCAACTCTCTCATTTTTTGGAAGGTGTTTTCGCCGGGTAAATTTTCTATCTCCGGCCAATCTAATTTTACCGGGACGATTGCTATTTGATGTTTTTCAATTATTTCTCGAGTCAAGTCGGCTGCCTCATCGGTAATGATGCCAATTTTTTTACATTTTTCTTCGGCCATAATTTTAGTATTTTTATTATACCACAATAAAAATTTAAAAAGCTATCGGGCAAAAAAAATACTGCTCCGCCGGCTGAACGAAGAGATTCTCTCTTCTTAACCCTTCGCTTTCGCTCGGGTGGCCGAAGAGATAAATCTCTTCTTTACCCTTCATTGCGATTCGGGTGGCCGATGTCTGCTCCGTAGCAAAGCGAAGCCCCGTTAGAAAGTTGCTATTGTTTCTTCTTCTAAACTTGTAGATAATTGTGATTTGCGATACGAGCTTTCTAACGGGGCGAAGCTTCTACTACTTGGGGTTAGAAACTAGTTGGTGGGATTTTCTTAGATCTGGATTTTTGAAAAAAGATAACTACCTATGATTAATATTATAGCTGTAATAATACTCAAAACTAAAAAGTCGGTGAAAAACCCGAAGTGAAAGACATTAGTCAAAGTATACCTTAAGCCATCTACTCCGTAAGAAAGAGGATTAAGGGTTAAAATAATTTTGAAAGCTTTTGGCAAACCGTCCAAAGGAAACAAAGCCCCGGAAAGAAAGAATAATGGCATAATCAAAAAATTCATAATTAGCTGGAACCCTTGCATATCTTCTAATAAAGATGCAATGGCAGTACCCAAAGTGGTAAAAAGCAAAGAGATAAGAAAAATAAACAATAGCGCCAAAGGAAAAAGAAAAATGTTTTGCGGTCTGAATCCCAAAAAGAAAGAAAGGAAAAGTATTATTAATCCTTGAAAAGAAGCAACGGTAGCTCCTCCCAAGGTTCTTCCCAGCATAATCTTTAAACGGGAAGTGGGAGCCACCAGCGTTTCTTTAAGAAAACCGAATTGCCTGTCCCAAATAATCTCTATTCCTGAAAAAAGAGCGGTAAAAATTATTCCCATTGCCACAACGCCGGGCACCAAAAAATCAATGTAGTTTCCTCCTCCTGCTTTTTGATATATCGGGCCTAAACCAAAACCCAAAGCTACTAGGAAAAGAAGTGGTTGACCCAAAGAACCTACAATCCTCGCTCTTGAACGGAAATACCTTTTCAATTGTCTTAACCAAAGAATGTAAATCGTTGCCATAGTTTTAATTATTTTTTTTATCTATGAAATCTTCTCCTCATTCTCATCCTATCAATAATGTTGGCTGACTCCTGACGGATGGCTGTTCCTGTCAGACCCAAGAACGCCTCTTCAAGAGAAGAAGTTTTTGTTTTTTCTTTTAGTTCGGCGGAGGTGCCCTGGACGATAATTTTACCGTGGTCAATAATTGCTATCTTTTGGGCAACCTTATCTGCTTCTTCCATATAATGAGTGGTAAAGAAAACTGTCATTTTTTCTTCTTTATTCAAGTTTTTAATATAGTTCCAAATATGGCTTCTGGTCTGGGGGTCCAAACCCAAAGTCGGCTCATCTAAAAAAAGTATTTTTGGATGATGGATTAATCCCCTGGCAACCTCAAGTCTTCTTTTCATCCCTCCTGAAAAATTCTTTACCAAATCATTTTTTCTGTCCCACAACTCCACAAATTTTAACAATTCCTCAATCCTTTTTCTCCTAATGTCCTTTGGAACGCCGTAGAGAACGCCGTGAAATTCCATATTTTCCTGGGCAGTCAGTTCGTCATCTAAGCTGGGGTCCTGAAAAACAATACCAAAAGAACAACGAACTTTGTTTTGCTCTGTAACGGGATTACTTCCGTTAATAATAATCTGGCCGCTCGTTGGTTTTAAAAGGGTTGTCAGCATTCTTATTGTAGTTGTTTTGCCTGCTCCGTTTGGACCCAAAAAAGCAAAAATTTCTCCCCGGCCAACGCTAAAAGAAATATTATCAACCGCAATAAAGTCCCCGAATTTTTTGGTAAGCCCGGACACTTCAATAATATTTGAACTTTTATCTTCAATATTTTCCATAAACGTCATTAATTTTAACACGCCATTTTTAACCTTACAATAATAAAAACCCAAGAAAATAATATCTCGGGATTTGGCTCCGCCGGCTGGACGCTGCCTGCCCCGTAGCGAAACGAAGCTTCTACTACTTGGGGTTAAAACCTGTTTGATGGAATAAAATTATTAAAAATGATTATGGCAAAAAGAAAATTTTTGATAGAATAGATTAATAAAATCATGAAATTTTCCAAGTACACAATAAAAAATGCTGAAGAAGCCCTTATAGCCATAGAGAGTTCCGAAAAAGGAATTTCAGAGAAAGAAGCGGAAAACCGCCTGAAAATTCATGGATTTAATGAGGTCAAAACAAAACAAACCGGTTTATTTGATATTTTTTTAAGGCAGTTTAAATCACCCTTTTTTTATCTTCTTTTTGTAGCTTCGCTCGTCGCCCTTTTGATAGGAGAAATGATCGACGCTCTGGTCGTCATGCTTTTTATTATAGTTAATGTCGCCCTGGGTTTTTTCCAGGAATTCAGGGCCGAGAAAGCAGTTTCCCTTTTAAAAAAATTCTTGCCAGCCAAAGTCAGGGTTTTAAGGGAGGAAGTTGAGAAAACTATTGAAAAAAAATTTTTAGTGCCGGGAGACGTCGTCTTGCTTGAACCGGGAAACATCGTCCCTGCCGATATGAGAATCTTAAAAGTTCAGAATTTCTTAATTGACGAATCTGTTTTAACGGGCGAATCGGCGCCCGTATCCAAGACTTCCCAGCCGCTTCCAAAAGAAACGACAGAAGTTTTTGAGGCGAAAAATATCGTTTTTGCCGGCACTTCCGTAGTTTCGGGCAAGGGAAAAGGAGTGGTAATTGGAACCGGAAAAGAAACAATTTTTGGCGAAATTACAAAAATAATTTCCGGGATAACCAGAGAAAGCTCTTATGAAAAAGAGATGACCGATTTCTCTAAAATTATTATGAAGATAGTGGTCAGCACTATCGTTGTCTTATTTTTAATTAATGTATTTTTGCGGGGAACAACAAATTTTTTCACTTTCTTATTTTTCTGCATCGCCTTAATAGTGAGCATCCTGCCCGAAGCGCTGCCCGTTGTGGTGACTTTTACCCTTTCGAGGGGAGCATTAAAAATGGCTAAGGAAAAAGTGGTTGTCAAAAGATTATCAGCAATAGAAGGCCTCGGCGATATCGAAGTTTTGTGCATCGATAAAACCGGGACCATAACCGAAAACAAACTTTCCCTCGAAAACGTCAATTCCTCTGATAAAGAAAAATGTTTGCTGTTTGGACTTCTATCTTCAGCTTATACTAAAGAACAGATTAAATCCACCTTCAACCCTTTTGATTTAGCTCTTTTCAAAAAAGCTTCACCGGAAATCCACCAAAATATAAATAGTTTCGAACAAATCGCCGAACTCCCTTTTGATAATTTTCGTTTAAGAGCAAGCGTTCTTTTAAAAGATAAAGGAGAAAAATTATTTTTAATTGCAAAGGGTGCTCCGGAAAGTATTTTTAAAATCTCTTCAAAAGTTTATGGCGATATAGATAGAATAAAGATAGAAAACGAAATAAAAGAAGAAGGCAAAAAAGGAAAACGGGTTTTGGCTGTTGCCTTTAAAACATTTGATAAATCAAGCTATTCGGAAACAGATGAAAAAGATTTGATTTTTCTGGGCTATTTTTCTTTTACCGACCCCATTAAAAAAACCGCAAAAAGCGCAATTGACCTATCTCGGAAATTAGGTTTAAAAATAAAAATCCTGTCTGGCGACAGTAAAGAGGTATCGGGAGCTGTAGCTAAAGAAATAGGTTTAATTGATAATCCGGAAAAAGTAATTTTAGGCACGGATTTAGATGCCTTATCAAAAGAAGATTTTGAAAATATCTGCGAAGAATTTTCCGTTTTTGCGAGAGTCTCGCCCGGAACGAAACTGAAAATTATCCAGGCTCTTCAGAAAAAATACGGAGTAGGATTTTTAGGGGAAGGTCTTAATGACGCCCCGGCTTTAAAAACAGCTAACGTGGCCATCGCCGTAGAGGGAGCAACCGATATTGCCAAAGAAGTTTCCGATGTAATTTTACTCAAAAAAGACCTTAGGGTTATTATTGACGGAATAAAAAATGGCCGGGATGTTTTCTCTAATATTAATAAATATATAAAATGCGCCCTGGCCAGCAATTTTGGAAACTTCTACTCGATTGCCGTAATTTCTTTATTTATCACCTTTTTGCCGATGCTCCCTGTCCAAATTCTATTGGGCAACCTTTTATCGGACTTTCCCTTAATCGCTGTGGCGACTGATTCCATTGACGTCGAAGAGCTTAAACGCCCAAAATTATACCAATTGAATAAAGTTCTTTTTTTGATTATTTTATTGGCTATGGTCAGTACAATTTTTGACTTTATCTTTTTTGGCATTTTCTATAAATCACAGCCGGCAGTAATCCAAACATTGTGGTTCATCGAAAGCATACTGACAGAAATTTTGCTTATTTTCGCTATCAGAACCCGGCATGTATTCTTTAAGGCAAAAAAGCCGAGTTCTCCTTTAATGACGTTGGCCCTGCTCGACGCTGTGTTTATTGTCTCGTTGCCCTTTAGCAGTTTCGGCCACGAGCTTTTTCATTTTGTTTCCCCTCCGATTTTTTCTCTTTTAATTGTTTTATTTTTAGTAGGCAGTTATTTTATCCTCAGCGAAGCAGTAAAACTTTTTTATTTCCGGCATTGGAAATCGAGAACGAATCTCAAATAAAAAAATCAAGCTCTTTTTAAATATTATTTCGTTCTATATTGTTTTTTCTTAATCTCCAATAAGAAAATGCGCCGATGGGCAATGGCAACCAATAAGAAAAAATGCGGAATAAAAGAGAACTAAGGAGAACAATATGGGCCGGAAAGCCGATCTTAATAAATACCACCAACAAAGAAGTTTCCATAACTCCCGGCGTGCCAGGTATCAGTGTAAATAAAGTCAAAATTAAAGAAATGGTATAGCCAAGAATCAATAAAGCTAAATTTGGGTGATAGCCGAAAACCAAAAAAGAAAAATAGAGAGTAAGAACGTCACCGAGATAAAACAAAAAGGAAGAAAGTAACACTTGGGGAATCTTACCTTTATTTTTCTGCAAAAAATCAAAGCATTGATAAAAATCAGAAATAAATTTTTCAAATAAATGTGGCTTTAATAAAATTTTTTTATCAAAAAAATTAATTATTTTATTTATCGGCTTGGAAAAAATGTTTAAAAACCAGATAAAATATTTTCCCCCTCTTCTAAACAAAACAAATAAAACAGCAAAAATCAAAGAAAGTCCCAAAATAATCATTAAGCTTTCTTTAAGAGAAATGAATTTAAAAAATAGACTGGGTAGCAATAATAAACTCAGAAGAAAAAAAAGAGAATAGTTCGCCCAAATAAAGAAAGACCAGGAAAAGACCAAAAAAGAAATTGCCGCCGAGGGAATATTTAATTTTTTATAGGAATCAAAGGTAATTATTGTTCCGCCCAAAAAAGGAGCGACATGATTACCAACGACTCCTAAAACAGCGATTTTAAATGTATCTTTAAGGTTCACCTTAAAGCCGGCTATAGCCAATAGAATTTTAGATAACCAACCGTCGCCAAGATAACTAATTATTTGAAAAATCACTAAAAAAAGTAAAAGTGGTTTATTTGCCTCTTTTAACAGCGAAGGAATATCATAATAGACATTCTTAAACTTTGAAAAAATTACAAAAAAAGCAACTCCTATCAGGGTAATAGTTAAAAAATATCTGGCATAGCGCCAACTAAATTTAAATTGTGGCATATTGATTACTTTCTTATTCTACCAAAAAATCGCCCCCGCGGCGATTTTTTTGTGAATTTCTATTATTTTTTCTTTGATCTTTTTTTAATAATGCCTCTCTTTTTCAACTTTTTATTAAGTCGCTTTTGGTTTTGCCATCCTCTACTCATTTTTTTTAATCTCTTATTTTTTATTATAGTTACGACCTTTTAATTCATCATACCACAAAAAACCCTGCCTGACGGTAGGCAGGCGCCTTCTTGACGATTTTAGTAATAAGAGAAATAGAGAGTGTTTAACATTCCATGTTAAACAATTATTTTTGGTTTTTTTATCTTTTAAGAATTAAAGAAATTAAGAAAAAGAAAGTTGAGGTGAGAATAATTAAGGGGCCGGCGGGAAGGTAGGTGAGTTTAAAAAGCAAACTGCCAAAAAGGCAGCTTAAAATGCCGAGAACTACGCTTCCCAAAGAATATTCTTTTAAATTTTTGCTTAGATTTCTGGCTGTGGCTGCCGGAATGATAACTAAAGCCCCAACTAAAAGAGAGCCGACAATTTTCACTCCCAAGGCAACAATGGCTGCAATTGAAAGTAAATAAATAAAATTTTGCTTTTTAATTTTTATTCCCTCACTTTTAGCTAAATCATTAGAGATGCTAGCCAAAATCATTTTAGGATAAATACGATTTATCATTAAAAATATCAAAATAGAAAGAATGGCTGAAATTAAAGTCATTTCAAAAGAAACTTTTGAAATATCTCCCACTAGAGCTTCCAATAACTCTGGCTCGGGCACAATTAAAAATCCAATTGCTAAAGAAGTAACAAAAACGATACCAACCAAAGCCTCCATCGGCAAAGAAGTTTTTATCTCAAATAGCCAAATTAAAAAAATTCCCAAAAGCAAAAACAAAAAAGCGCCAAAAGAAACATCTAAACCAAAAAGTAAGGCCAATCCCATCCCTGGCAATGCCACATGACCTAAGGCATCGCCAACCAAAGCCATCCTTTTAGTTAGCATCAAAGACCCCAAATATCCAGCCACCCCACCAATAAAAATTCCAGAAA
>CAZWDF010000039.1:0-8431 GCA_964632335.1 uncultured Candidatus Saccharibacteria bacterium
CAATTTTGCAACCTTTTTTGACAAACCAGCGTTATGAACAACTTCTACCACTTCATCAATGTTTTTATAAGCGATTGGCGCTTCTTCGGCAATCCCTCCTAGACTCCAGCATTTAACAATAATTCCCTTTGATTCTAATTCATTAACTACTTCCTGTCCAGAAACCCGCCTCATTGCTTCGTGACGTGACATGGTACGGCCTGCACCGTGACATGTAGAATACCAAGCTTCTTTTGATTTTTCAGTTCCCACTAAAATATAGGAGGAAGTACCCATTGAGCCTGGGATTAAAACTGGTTGGCCAACTAAACGATATCTTTCAGGAATCTCGGCATGGCCGGGAGGAAAAGCCCTAGTCGAACCCTTTCGGTGCATGGCCACTTCAACCTCTTTTCCTTCGATAACATATTTTTCTTTTTTTATAATATTGTGGGCAACATCATATAATAATCTCAAGGAAGTCTTTTCACCAAAAATACTCCTCCAGGCTTTTCTGACAAAATGAGTGATCATCTGCCGATTGGCCCAGGCATAATTTGCCGCGCAAGCTGAAGCTGCCAAACCTCGCTGTCCTTCCGGAGAATTAAATGGTACGCAGGCAAATTCTCGATCAGGAACTTCGATTTTGTATTTTTCCATCAAGCCCATAAATTCTCTTATATAATCAGTAGCAACCTGGTGACCTAAACCCCTTGAACCACAGTGAACCATAATAACAATTTGGTCTTTAAATAATCCAAAAGCATCGGCGACTTTTTCATCAAAAATTTCTTGGACTTTTTGAATTTCTAAAAAGTGATTCCCAGACCCCAAGGTCCCAACCTGATCCCTCCCTCGATTTTTTGCCTGGAAAGAAACAGCTGAAGCTTCCGCCCATTCTAAGCATCCTTCAGCTTCACAATTTTCGATGTCTTCTTTTTCTCCATGGCCTTGACTAACCAGTCTTTTTACTCCCCCTTCTAAAATTTTATCAATTTGCTCAATGCTTAATTTAATTTGTCTCCCCCGACCTAATCCAGAGGGCACTTCTTTCTGAATTTCAGTTGCTAAATTTTCTAAATGGCCCTTAACTTCTTTCTCAAGATAATCTGATAGTAAAAGCCTGACCCCGCAATTGATATCATAGCCTTGCATCCCAGGCGAAATAACCCCATCAGAGGTCCTAATTGCTGCCACCCCACCAATTGGTGAACTGTATCCTTCGTGGCAGTCGGGCATAGCTAATCCGTATTTTTGAATTCCCGGAAGGCAACATAAATTTACTAATTGAGGTAGAGATCTGTCGCGAAAAACATCTTCTAGCATCCGTTCTGAAACGTAAATTCTAGCCGGAACCCGCATATCGGTTCTGAAGGATTTAGGTATTTCCCACAAATAATCATTTATTTTCCTGAAATCTTTTTTGGAAATCATATATCGAGCCCCGCTGCCCAAGTCGGGACAGTGGGGCGAAGATGGAGATGAAGCTTTAGCTTCATCGACTATTTCATTTTACCTTAAATTTTCCAAAAATAAAAGGGCCGCGTCTCAAGCGACCTGAAAGATTTTGAAATGATTTTAAATTTAAATATCAAATAATATCGTCGCTTCCCAGGTTTTATCTTTTGGTCGAAGAACATTTGTTCTTCTCCACCCTTCGCTTCGCTCGGGTTTTTGATGAATGTCCAGACCGTGATATGTTGCCCCCTTGATTATCACTCCTATGCGTTTTAATTTTTTCCCCCTTAATATCCCTTCGATCTCCTTTTCGGTAATTTTTTTAAACTGAATTTTTTGATAAACTTCCCGATTAACTTCACTTAAATATAATACTTCACTCAAGAAATCAACTAAGAGAGAAGGTAAATCAAGAGAGAAAATTTTAATCTCTCTTTTCGCTTTTTCCCCTTTACTCTCCCTAGTTTCAGCCGAGGAGGGTTCATACTGTGCTCCCTCAAACATTCCAACCATCGCATTCTCAAAAAGCTCTTCCCGGGTCTTTCCAAAAACCCTAATTTTCAAATCCGCTTTATGTTCAAGAATTTCGTATTTTTTCATACCCTACGAATTATTTAATTTCTAACTTTTTAAATTCCTCTCTTACAACTTCGCGGTCATCCCAGGGAATTTTTCTGCCTTTGGCTATGCAAATCCAAGGTTCACAACCCTTGCCAGTGATTACTACTGCATCGCCTTCCTTGGCCAGTTTCAATGCTTCTTTAATTGCTTCTCTCCTGTCCAATATTTTTTTAGCTTTATTATTCGTTCCTTTTGCAACCTGCTCAATAATCTCCAGCGAATTCTCATCATAGGGATCTTCATTTGTCACAATCACTTCGTCGCAATATTTTCCCGCCAGAGAACCCAAAATTGGTCTTTTCCATTTATCTCTGCCGCCACCGCAAGCGCCTAAAACACAAATTAGTTTTGAAGTTGGTAGTTTGTAGTTTTTGGTTAGGGTCTGATAAACCTTTTCTAAGGCATTGGGAGTAAAAGCGTAATCAACAAAAACTTTAAATGGTTGGGAAACTACCTCTTCCATTCTGCCCGGAATTCCCTCAACTTTTTCAACAGCTCTTTTACAAATATCTAAGCTAACTCCTTGTGATAGCCCAACACAAATTGCTGATAGTGCATTATAAATATTAAAATCACCCATGAGGCGCAGATTTAATTGAAGGTCTTTATTATTAATATCTCCTTGGTCAAAGCCATAGGTGTATTTTTTCTTGGCTGGAAATTTTAAAAAATATTCTGAGTTTTCATCGTCTAAATTGATAATGTGGATATTTTTTGTTGCTTGGAATAGTTTTCCTTTAGCTGCCTGATAATTTTCGAAACTACCGTGGGCTTCAATATGTTCTGGGGTTAAATTGGTAAATACTGCTGTGCCGAAATTTATAAATTGATGACGATGTTGTTTAATGCCTTCGGAAGTTACTTCTAAAATGGCGCACTGACAACCAGCATCGACAGCTTCCCTTAAAAATTTCTGAATCTTAAAGCGACCGGGCATTGTCATTTTTAGAGCGTTCCCCCATTCTTTCTCTCCGATTTTAAATTTTATTGAAGATAAAGAGGCAACTTTATAACCTGCTTCCTCTAAAATTTTAGTTGTTAAATTTACTACTGTCGTTTTACCATTGGTCCCGGTCACCCCAATTACCCCGATCTTTTGGGAAGGAAATCGGTATAAAACCACACCCAAAAAAGCCAGCAAAAAATGGTACCAGCTAATTAAAAAAGGGGGAATAAATTTTTTAATTAAATCCTTCACAATTTCATTTTAACTTAAACTTGGCCCCGTTACAAAGTAAAAAATGCTTTCTCATGGCAAATTGCTAACTAATATACTTGTGGTAAGCTGGCTTTGTAACTGGGTTGAAAAAAGATAAAATTTAAGTTAAATTATTTATATGTTTCAGTTAAAAGCTCCATTTAAGCCGTCTGGTGATCAACCCCAGGCCATTGAGAAATTGGTGAAAAACTTAAAAGCCGGGGCTAAAAATCAGGTTTTATTAGGGGTGACTGGTTGCGGAAAAACTTTCGATATGTGCAGTGTGATTCAAGAAGTTCAGAAACCTACCCTCGTCATCACTTTTAATAAACTTCTGGCTGCCCAACTTTTTCAAGAGTTCAAAGAATTTTTTCCAAATAATGCCGTACATTATTTCGTGAGCTACTACGATTATTATCAACCCGAGGCCTATATTCCCCAAACCGACACTTATATTGAAAAAGATGCCAAAATTAATGAGGAAATTGACAGATTAAGACATGCTGCTACTCAGGATTTATTAACCAGAAACGATATTATTATTGTGGCCTCGGTTTCCTGTATCTATAATATTGGCTCTCCTGAAGCTTATCAACAGGTTTCTCTTGAAATTAAACCCGGTCAAAAAATTAAAAGAAAAGATTTTTTAAAAAATCTTTGCGCTTTACAATATCAAAGAAATGATATTGATTTTAAACCCGGTACCTTTCGAGTGCGCGGTGATATGATTGAAATTTACTTAGTGACCGGTAAAGAAATTTTAAGAATCGAATTTCTCAGTGACGAAATCGATAAAGTTTCTAAAACATCTGTTTCAACTGTTGACATTTACGACACCTGTAGAAAAATTCAACAGATTAAAAGTTTTCGATTATACCCGGCTCATTTTTGGGTTACTCCTCAAGAAAAATTGAAAATCGCTATTGAAAATATAAAATTAGAGCTAGAAGAGCAATTGAAGAAACTGAAAAAACAAAGGAAGTTATTAGAGATTCAGAGATTAGAACAGAGAACAAATTATGATTTAGAAATGATGGAAGAAACCGGCTATTGCCATGGAATTGAAAATTATTCTCGTCATTTAGAATTTCGAGAACCAGGCCAAGCACCTTATGCCTTAGTTAATTATTTTCCTAAGGATTTTCTTATTTTCATCGATGAATCCCACATGACTTTACCCCAACTTCACGCTATGGCTAATCAGGATCGAGCTAGAAAAAATACCTTAATTGAATATGGATTTAGGTTACCATCAGCCATTGATAATCGACCTCTAACCTTTAAAGAATTCGAAGAAAGGGTTAACCAGGCAATTTATGTCTCAGCTACTCCGGCTGAGGAAGAAAAGAAAAAAGCTGGCAAAAAATACATTATTGAACAATTGATTCGACCAACTGGACTTCTGGAGCCCTCAATTGAAATCAGAACAACAAAGAACCAGGTTAGGGATTTAATAAGAGAAATTAAAAAACGAGTTGCCAAAAAGCAGAGGACCTTGGTCTTAACTTTGACCAAAAGATTAGCCGAGGCCCTGTCTGATTATTTGTCTGAAGAAGGGATAACTTCCCAGTGGTTACATTCGGAAGTCAAAACCTTGGAGAGACCGCAAATTTTAAAAGATTTAAGAAAAGGGAAATACGACGTTTTAGTTGGAATTAATTTATTGAGAGAGGGACTGGATTTGCCAGAAGTGGCTTTGGTAGCTATTTTAGACGCTGATAAAGAAGGATTTTTAAGGTCAGAAATCACTTTAATCCAGACGATGGGGCGAGCTGCCCGGCATTTAGAAGGTCATGTTATTTTGTATGCTGATAGAATAACCTCCTCGATGAAAAAAGCTATTGATGAGACACTAAGAAGAAGAAAAATTCAAGAAAATTATAATAAAAAACGGGGGATAACTCCCCGGTCTATTATAAAAGAAATAAGAGATTGGCCACTTGCTCCAAAAGCTAAAGAAATTAGCTCAGAGTTTTGGACGCCACCCACCCACCACCCCATTTGGGATAAAAAACTTTTAGAAAGAGAAATGAAGGAGGCGGCTAAGAACTTAGATTTTGAAAGAGCAGCGGAAATCCGCGACTTGATAAAGAAGTTTAAAAATGGTAAAGAAAATATATATGTCGATAACTAAGTCTGCAAAAAAAGCTCTCCGCCAGAGCGAAAGAAGGAAAATAAGAAATATTCAAAGGAAAGAAAAAATAAAAAGCCTCTTAAAAGAGGTGAGGGGTCTAGTTTCCCAGAAAAAGATTGAAGGTGCTAGAAAACTCTTACCCCAGGTCTATGAATCATTAGACAAGGCAGTGAAAACTGGATTAATTAAAAAGAATACCGCCTCCCGAAAGAAATCGAGAATGGCAAGATTAATTAGTAGAATTGAGTTAGGTTCTAAATCTCAGCAATAAATAAATCCAAGGCAGTTTCTGGTTCTACTTTACCAGTTTTTATAGACAGGTCTACCTGAAGTATTTTTTGGTAGATTTTTTTTAGTTCTTCAAAATTAAATTTTCTTGCTTGTTGTGTCGATTTTTGTATGACATAGGGATGCATTTTTAATTTTTCGGCCAGCACTCGCATATCACCCGCATAGAATTTGCGCCTTAATTCCTGTGATTTCACTATCAGCAAGTTCCGAAATTGAAAATTAATCATTGAGAGTAAATATAAAGGAGTGTCTCCCTTTTCTAAATGTTTATGAATTAAGTTTAAGGCTTGCTTTTTATTTTTTGAAGCTATGGCATCAATGGTTTTAAAAATATCGGTTTCGATTTTTGGCTTAACCAAGAGTTCAATATCTTTTACTTCAATTACCCGAACGTTAGCGAAGGGTGGAGATGAAGCGATAGCTTCATCGACTCTTTTGCCGGACTTATAGCTTACCAGCTTCCTAATTTCATTTTCCATCTGCCAAAGATTGTTGCCGACAAATTCAATAAGTTTAATTAAAGCGTTTTCATCAATTTTAGTTTTTAAGTTAGCGAATTCTTTTTTAACCCATCTTCTTAGTTGTTCTCCTTTTAAAGGTTTAAATTCCTGAGATTCAGCATATTTTTTAAGAAATTTAAAGAGCTTATCTTCAAGAAACTCTTCTTCCTCATAAAATAAAACAATATCTTTTGACTCGGCAAATTCTTTAGAATCCTTTAAAAAGTTTTCCTTAAAATTTTTATTCAAAAAGGTATTTTTAAGAACTGCTAATTTCTTCTCAGCAAACATAGAAACAGACCGAATTTCGTCTTTGAAGTCCTGAAAACTTAAATTCTTACCATCAAAGTATTTTAAATTCAATCCACTTTTGTGGATTTTTTTGTAATGGTCAATTATTTCGTTTAATTTCTGACGACTCCTATAAGTGTCTTGTCCGTAAAGAAATATAAGCATATATGTGACGTTATTAAAGTTTACTATTTCTGGCAAGTGGGGCAAAAATATGTTCCGCGTCCGCCTAAATCTATTTTTTTTATAAGGGTTTCACACCTAAAACAAGGTCGTCCTGCCCGATTATAAACCTGGAGTCTTTGCGCAAAATTCCCTTTTTTTCCATAGGCATCGCGATAGGTATTCACTGATGAGCCCCGATATTTAATCCCTTCTCGTAAAATCTCTTTAATTGCTAGATAAATTTCTCTTACCTCTGCCGAGTTTAAGCTATTGGTGGGACGAAGAGGGCTTACCTTTGCCCGAAATAATATCTCTGCAGCGTAGAGATTACCAATACCGGCAATAAAACTTTGGTCCATTAAAAGAGGCTTTATCTGTGTCTTCTTCCCTTTGAGTATTTTCTGAAATTTCTCCAAGCTAAATTCTTTCTCTAAAGGTTCGGGCCCCATCTTCTGGATGAATGGTAATTCTTGCCAATTATTAATTAACCTTATCTCCCCCATTACCCGTCGGTCAAGAAAATTTAAATACTTCCCATCGGAAAGACGAAAAGCGACTTTACTTTCTTGTTGCTTACCGCCATAAATAATCTGACCAGTCATCCGTAAATGAACAACTAAATACTGACTAGAAAATTTTAGAATAAGCATTTTACCTCGGCGAGAAATCCCTTTAATCTCTTGATTTTGCACCCTTTTAATAAAGTTCTCTACACTTGGTTCTTTAATGGTTTTAGCTCTTTTTACCTCTACATCTTTAATCTTTTTACCTACAATTATACTTTCCAAATCCCTTTTAATTGTTTCGACTTCCGGTAACTCAGGCATACATTAATACCGAGCACATAAAGTTTTTTATGTGCTCGGCTTTTTTAAAATCGCGAATAGTTGTTTCTGCTTCAGGCAACTCGGGCATTCTACTTCAGAACGACTTTTATCTTTTCGATAATTTCTCCCGGAGTAAAGTGGGCTTTAATTAGATAGTCAACTGCTCCCATCTTGAGGCCTTTTTCCACGTCGTCTTTTTGGCCAAGGTTGGAAAGAATAATAACCGGAATTGAAGCCAAAGCTGGGTCTTCTTTCTTTTTAGATAAAACTTCAAAACCATCGATTCCTGGCAAAATTAGGTCTAATAAAATTAAATCTGGTTTTTCCTCTTTTATCTTTTTTATTCCTTCCTCTCCATCAACAGCTTCGGAAACTTCATAAGCTTCATTTAAAAGCTTTCTGGTAATAAGTTCTCTTAAAAATTTATCGTCCTCAATGATCAAAATTTTTTTTGCCATGTTAAATCGATGCTAATATACTAATTGATACTAATTATACGAATACAATTTTCATTAGTATCATTAGTATGCATTCGTATATTGGTATCGCATTATTATTTCCCTATCTGTTTAACTACTTTATTGAGTACTTCCTGGGGATCAAATTCAGTTTTGATTAACCAGTCTTTCGCTCCTAATTTTTGAGCTTTGTCTAATTCTACTGGTTGGCCAGAATTGGAAATAACAATTACTGGAATTTTCGCCAATGTCTTATCTTTTTGCATCCCCTCCATCACTCCAAACCCACCCATCTTTGGCATAATAATATCCAGTAAAACAAGGTCTGGTCTCACTTCTCTCATTGTTTTTAACCCCTCTTCGCCATCTCTGGCAACCGAAATCTCATAACCTTCTTTGGTCAGTTTCTTTTGAAGGAGACTAATCATTATTTCTTCATCTTCAACTAGCAAAATTTTTTTCATAATAAATTTTGATTAAAAGAATCTTGAACGAAGTGAAAGATCCTT